>DASYHR010000440.1:0-3023 GCA_035998385.1 Dyadobacter sp.
CGAGCTTCAGATCAAAGAAATTCGAGCCATTTTTGAATACCGTGATATTCCGTATTTAGGTTCTTTTAAATGTAATGACGATCGCCTTAATCAAATATGGAACACAGGTGCGTATACAGTGCATTTGAATATGCAGGAATATCTGTGGGACGGGATCAAACGCGACCGACTGGTATGGGTAGGGGATATGCATCCGGAAGTGATGACGATCAACACAGTTTTCGGTAAAAATGAAGTGGTAGCTAAAAGTCTGGATCATGCCCGCGACATCACGCCGCTTCCAGGGTGGATGAACGGGATCAGTTCCTATTCGATGTGGTGGATTTTGATTCACCGGGATTTGTACCGTAATCAGGGTGATCTGCAATATCTGCGTGAGCAGCAGAAATACCTGATTCCTTTATTGGATCAATTGTTGACCAAAACCAAAGATAACAAAGAGGCGCTTGATGGCGGACGTTTTCTGGATTGGCCTTCCAGTGAAAATCTGCCGGGTATTCATGCGGGATTACATGCCATGCTTGTGATGTCGCTCGAAGCGGGGGCAGAACTATGTTCAATCCTGGATGAGCCGGCACAGGCAGCCAAATGCAGGGCCATGGCTACGAACCTGAAGATGTATGTGCCAGATCCGAATCATTCCAAACAGGCGGCCGCACTTCTGGCACTTGCCGGGCTCATTCCGGCAGAACAGGCTAACAAACAAGTGATTGCCCAGGGTGATTGCGAGCGGTTCTCCACTTTTTACGGTTATTATATGCTGCAGGCTAAAGCACAGGCGGGCGACTACACAGGCGCACTTCAGTGTATCAGGAATTATTGGGGCGGAATGCTTGATATGGGCGCTACAACTTTTTGGGAGGATTTCGATTTGGCATGGACAAAAAATGCAGCCCCCATTGATGAAATTGTACCAGATGGGAAGAACGATATTCACGGAGATTTTGGTGCCTATTGTTATAAAAATCTGAGGCATAGCCTATGTCACGGCTGGGCGTCGGGACCAACAGCATGGCTGACCGAACATGTGCTCGGCATCACTGTAGTGGAGCCAGGTGGTAAATCGATTAGAGTAAAGCCTAATTTGGATGACTTGCAATGGGCGGAAGGTAATTTCCCTACTCCGCAGGGAATTGTGAAGGTGCGCCACGAAAAGAAAGCAAATGGAGAAATAAAGACGAATATCGATGCGCCCAGAGGAGTGAAAGTATTAAAATGAATACATGAAAATGACAAGAATATCAGTTAGTAAGAGCTTCCGTGGCAGTTGCCGCACCCTGGCTTTGTCCCTATCAATTTTGTGTACTGGGGCGGTGGCTCAAACGCACAAAATCAATATCAAGTCACCGGCAGAGCTTCATCAATTTTTTAAACATGACTCTGATAAACCTGTTATCATCGCCGGACACAGAGGAGGCATGGTTCCTGGATTTCCTGAAAATTCGATAGCGACTTTTGAAAATACGCTGAATCATACACCTGCATTTTTTGAGATTGATCCGCGTTTGACCAGGGACAGTGTGATTGTACTTATGCATGATGCAACGCTCGATCGTACGACTACCGGCAAGGGAAAACTTTCAGATTATACTTACAAAGAACTTTCAGATATCCGGCTGAAGGACGCAGAGGGGAACATGATGCCATATGGCATTCCGACACTTTCGGAAGTGATCGAGTGGGCCCGAGGAAAAACGATCCTGAATCTGGATCATAAGGATGTCCCGCTTGCCATGACGGCTGCATTGATCCGTAAACACAAAGCTGAAGCATTTGTGATGTTGACTGTTCACAGTCCAAAAGAAGCCAGGTATTATCTGGATCAGAATAAGGCGAGCATGTTTTCAGCATTTGTGAAAAGTAAAAGTGACTTTGACGGATATCTGGAAGAAGGAATTCCATTTACACAGATGATCGCCTACATCGGACCCACTGTCAAGTCTGAGAATTGAGTATTGTATCACTTGCTGAATGCAAGGGGTACAAGGGCTATGATCTCAGCCGCATCATCCTACGATAAATTGAAAGATGCTGGGGAGCGTAAAAAACAATATCAGGCCATTGCTGCCGACGGAGCCGGTATTCTGGAATCGGACTTTCCAATTGAAGCAGCCCAGGCATTAAAAGAAGTAAAGAAATAGCAGATGTTGTCCTTGAAATAAAAAACCCGGCTACTCTATTACAGGTTGCCGGGCTTTCGGTTTTCAGTTGCTGATGTACTATTTTATTCAGTTTTACCTGTCTTACGATATGCCCAGTAGAATATCTGCGGCAAAACTGTAAATGACAAGAACATACAAATTAACAAACCACCTACAATCATAATGGCTAGCGGCTTCTGAATCTCAGAACCCATTCCGTTAGACAGGGCTGCTGGAAGTAGTCCCAGTGAACCCATCAATGCGATCATAATTACGGGGCGAATACGGCCATAAATACCGTCGGATATGGCCTGCTGTAAAGGCATTTTTTTCAAGAGGTTATCTTTCATGACGTGCACGAGTATAATCCCGTCAATCGTACAGACTCCGAAAAGGATGATAAAGCCAATACCTGCGGATATACCAAAGGTGGTGCCTGTGATCCATAGCGACAGAAATCCGCCGATGAATGCAAATGGAATCGTGATCAATGAAATAGCGGTGTCTTTTGCGTTCCCAAAATTGACATACAAAAGGAAAACAATCATGATCAATGCCGCAGGAATAATGACTGCGAGCTGGGCAGTTGCACGTTCCTTACTCTCAAATTCACCCGCCCACACCACTTTGCTCGTCTCGGGAAATTCTACATTCTCCTTCACCACTTTCTGAGCTTCTGCAATCGTACTGCCCAGATCCCTTCCATCAATGCTAAAGCCAATACCGATGTAACGACTGCTCCCTTCCCGGTAAATAAACGCCGGACCGGTTTTGGTGCCAATTCTCGCGATTTCCTTCAAGGGCACTTCGTGGTTATCCAGTGAAGGAATCAGGATATTGCCAATTTCTTCTTCGGTATCACGATATTCTTTTTGGTAACGA
>DASYHR010000970.1:0-4502 GCA_035998385.1 Dyadobacter sp.
AAAGAATCTTAGGAAACGCTTCTCCCAATGGTGGAAACAACAGTCCCGTAATACTTCCGGAGTTCATCTTCTATACCTATCTATGGGTTGGATTTTCTGGTTGTTTTTTACCCTTTCACCCGTATTGATTAGCGGTAAAACAGTAGTTTGGGAAACGACATTGATGATGATGGTGCCATCTATTCTCTTCTTTTATATTAATCTTAAGACGAGCTTCGATTTGTTGGCAAACAGCAAAATTCTTCTTGCATTGCTGGTCACACTTTGCTGGTGGGGTATATTACTTTTTGTAAAGTCATGCTGGTTTTTGCTGATTACGAAGGGACTTGGAATGCCACCAATATTGGATGGAAAGGATGTATATAAAGAGGTTGCGAAGGTAGGAGATAAGAATAATGTGTATTATGTAATGGGCAAAGCAATCGGTATGATTGTGGCGTCAACAGCTTTTAAAGAACTCATTATTCTCATGGCAAGCTTTATATACGGCTACGACCGAACCGTTACACGGTATCGGAAACAGCTTGCGATGGTTGCTGAGACCAGACAACGCGAACAAATGCGTCAAAAGGAAATGGAAAAGGAAGTAGTTGACGCAAGACTGCAATCTTTAAAATACCAGATCAACCCCCACTTTTTGTTTAATAGCCTGAATTTCCTCTATTCTCAATCTCTTCCTTTATCAGAAGATCTTGCTAGGGCAACCATGCTGCTTTCTAAAATGATGCGTTACGGTTTGCAGGAAAACAATGAAGAAGCAAAGGTATCCCTGGCAGGGGAGGTGGAACATTTACAGAATTTTATTGAGTTTAATCAGCTTCGTTTTTCTAACCAATTGCAGATCGATTTTGTAACTGAAGGGCAGGTAGCGATTCGTCGGATTATGCCCTTGTTGCTGATTACGTTTGTTGAAAATGCATTTAAGTATGGTGAACTGCATCAATCTGATCATCCGTTGCAGATTCACCTGACGGTAGATTCTCAAAAGCTTACTTTTTTTGTAAGAAATAAAAAAAGAAAAGGTCCCAAGGAGGATTCCACCGGAATAGGCTTAGAAAATATCAAAAGGAGGCTGGCGCTTGGGTATCCGGGCAGACATACCTTATCTATTTCTGACGAAGAGGATTTCTACACCACCGAACTGACTATTGAGTTATAACCAACATTCATCGTACCCCGAACTATATGAACCTACGTTGCCTGATTGTAGATGACGAGCAAGCCGCACTCAATGTACTCACCAATTACATTTCCAAGACTCCGTTTCTGGAACTGGCAGGTGCCTACACCGATCCTATTGCTGCTTTGGACCTGATCAACAAAGAACATATTGACATTGTTTTTCTTGATATTCACATGCCGGAGATTTCTGGTCTGGATTGGATAAAACTACTACGAGGCAAGGCACGCGTTATTCTCACAACTGCCTATAGCCAATATGCACTGGATGGCTACAATCTTGATGTGGTCGATTATCTGCTAAAGCCTGTTCCGTTCGACCGCTTTTTACATGCAGTGCGGAAAGTGCAGGATCTGGCAGAACAAAAAACTATAACGGTAGTCGCGGCGGAACCTGTATCCGTGCCTGCAAATACACCACAACCGGTTTCAGACCATGTGTTTGTGAAGGTTGACAGTAAGATTATGAAGGTTCGTTTTCAGGATATACTCTACATCGAAGGGCTGGGAAACTACGTAAGCATCTTTACCGACACAGGCAGATTGGTGACGCTTTCAACGATGAAAGAGGTGGAGGAATATCTTTCAGACCAGTTCTTTATGCGCGTGCACCGATCCTATATTGTCGCATTTAACAAAGTAGAGTACATTGAAGGCAACCAGATATTCCTGGGCAAAAACATCAATATCCCTCTTGGTGAAACCTATCGGGAAAAATTCTTCAAAATGCTGGAAGAGAATATGATGAATAGAAAGTAGGAGGGGGGAATTAAGAATTAAGAATTAAGAATTAAGAATTAAGAATTAAGAATTAAGAATTAAGAATTTGGGCTTCCATTGTGATAACGGTCGAATAGTTGTTAATGGTCAATATCATTCACCATTAACAACTAACAATTAATAAATTCCCTTCTATTATCTTTTCGGTTTCGATCCTGATCGTTTGATAGGCCTGCCGTATTTCATCATTTTTTCGGCGGCATGGTCGCGGCGTACATTTACCTTTTGGTTTTTGGCGATTTTTTCATGAAACGCGGGGCCTGTACTTTCTCTTTTTTGAGGTGTAAGGTCGATGTTTTTCATGAAGATTTTAGGCTCTTCGTCCGGAGTCAGAATTTCCGAAATTTTAAGATCTTCGGGAAGTGGTAGTACAGGAATTTCATATTGCATCAGTTCCTCAATTACTTCACGAAGCTCTTCTTCTCTTTCGGTAATAAAAGATATAGCCTTTCCTTTTCTATCTGCACGTCCAGTTCTTCCGATTCTGTGTATGTAATTTTCGGGAATTTCAGGAATATCAAAATTGATAACGTGGGATACTTCTGCCACATCAAGCCCACGCGCTATAATATCTGTGGCAATCAGTATGCGATAGTTTCCTGCATGAAACTGATTCACGGAATTGAACCGGTGATTTTGATCTTTATTCGAATGGATCACACCAATTTTGTCGAGATGTCCCAATTCCAGCTGATTAAAAAGCTGATCTGCGAGCTTTTTTGTAGCAACGAAAATCAGCACTTTACTCATCTCCGGATCCTTTTCCAATAATGAATCAAGCAGATTCACTTTAGTGTAAAAGTTCGGAACCTTGTATGAAACTTGTTCAATGTTTTCCAGCGGTGTGCCTGCAGGAGCTGCTTCTATACGCACCGGATTATTGAAGTAGGTATGCATCAGTTGCTCCACTTCCTGCGTGATCGTCGCGGAGAAAAGCAGGTTCTGACGTTTTTGCGGCAGCAAATCAAGAATGTTCTTAAGCTGGGTCCGAAAGCCGAGGTTCAGCATTTCATCCACTTCATCAATCACCAGCTTTTTAATTGCTTTCGTTTTAAGTGAGCCGTTCATCGCCAGATCGACCAACCTGCCAGGCGTCGCCACAACAATGTCAGCGCCTTGTTTCAACTCAGCCATCTGCACTTTTATATTACCACCACCATATACGCCTACGGCCTGCAGCGTCATGTAGTTGCTGAGTTTTCTCACTTCTTCTACCACCTGAACCACCAGCTCACGGGTAGGTACAATGATGAGTAATTGCGGTAACCGATCTTTCGAAAAGCTGAGTTGACGGAGCGATGGGAGTAAATATGCAAATGTTTTTCCTGTTCCCGTTTGCGCAATTCCACATACATCCTGCCCCGACATCGTTACAGAAAATACCTTTTCCTGTATGGTAGTAGGCGTTGTATATCCTAAATCAGAAAGTGCATTTAAGAGGGGTTTGGTCAGATTCAGTTCTTCGAAAGTCATACCTATAGCTTAATTATAAAGTGCAAAGGTACTCTAATCTTTCGTAGCAAGGAATTGAAAGTGCCGGCTAATACTAAAAAGTAAAAGAGGACACCTCAATGGCGCCCTCTGATTTTATAGTGTATGAAGTGCTTATAGTGCGTGAAATATAGTTGTATCTATCGGGTGCGCAAGCGACCGGTATTTTTGTTATAGGTCCCCAATGGGAAACTTATACCAGCATTGATTCCCCAGTTTTGGTTAGTCATACGATTGTTATCTGCGGATACGTCAAGTAATCCAAGTCCGTAACGTGCATCCAGATTCAACCAGATTTTTTCAACCAGCTTGATATTCACACCAGCACCGAACGTTAATCCTAAGTCAAAAGGATTGTAAACTCTTGGGCCTGACTCAGGATTCAACCGGTTTTTGTCTTTGTCGTGAGCACCCACCAAGAAATTCAAAGATGGTCCCAAAAACAGTTTCGGACGAACCGGTGCGCCATACTTGCCAAAGAAAAATGTAGCAAACAGCGGAACCTGTATGTAGCTAAGATTGATCTCATTGGTTTTGTTGAAAACCTGGGCTCCCATTTGCGTGTATAGCAACTGTCCTGTGAAGCCAAAGCCACTTTTAGAGCTGTAATTGTAGAAGCCACCGATCGTTAATCCTGGTTTCCAATCTGTGTTTGTGCCGATAGCACTTGTGTTCCCGCGAAAGTTAGCAATGGATACTCCGGCAATCGGACCAATAGATACATTCTCCTGCGCTTCTGCCCGAAAGATGAAGGATGTAACTGTTAGTAAAAGAATAATGCAATTTTTCATATAGTTCAGGTTAAATATTACGAGGTTGAAAACATCAATTCTCGTACCACACCGGTAGAAATAACCTGAAAAGCGCAAATGGTTATTGATCAGATGTATATAAGATGATTACAATTTCTAAAAAATGGGGACTTGTGTAAATTATGTGGAGTGTTGTCTACAAATCAGAGCAATTTGCAGCAATCAGGACTGATATCAGAAACGGTTGCCCAATTTTTGAAGCAGAAAATAAAGAGGTGCGCCACCTAGGAAAAGACCCCA
>DASYHR010000981.1:0-6241 GCA_035998385.1 Dyadobacter sp.
CTGAAAAATGATCCTGACCTGGAGGAAGTCTTTGACAACCTGTTTTCAGATACGGAGAGGCTGATCAGTATCACCAACAATCTGCTTTTTCTGGCGAGATCGATGGAAAGTATTGAGCGGCTTAAAATGTCACAGGTACGGGTAGAAGACCTCGTATTTCTGGCGAAGGAAGAGGTGTTGATCACTTCCCCTGATTACAAAATCAGTATTGACTATACCTCCATTCCTGAAAACGAAAGAGAAACGGTCATTGAGGGAAATGAAGAATTGCTGAAAAGAGTATTTTTAAACCTGATTGACAACGCCTGTAAATACTCCGAAAACCATCAGGCCAAAATTCTTATCGACACGAATGAAACGTATTGCAGCGTAACTGTCAAAGATGAAGGTTATGGTATCAGCGAAGATGACCTTCCCCATATTTTCAACCCATTTTTCCGGTCGGCACTTACCAGTGACTTGCCTGGTTTCGGCATCGGTTTATCTATCTGCCAGCGGATTGTGGAGTTGCATAAGGGACATCTCACCGTAGAAAGTGAACCAGGTAAAGGCAGCTCTTTTACAGTGCAGCTGTTCCACATCTGACTTTCTAATGTTTTTCTAAAGTTAATTTAAGGTTGTTGTAATACTGATGTCGGAATATCGCATGTTCTAAAACAGAAAATATGCGAATTCACCTCATTGGATTTTTGATCCTATCGTGCTGCGCGGTGCAGGCACAAGACACACTAAGGCTTTCTATTCATCAGGCAGACAGCCTATTCCTCAAAAATAACCTCGAATTACTTGCTGAAAAGTACCAGATTGAAATTGCCAAATCCCTTGAAATTCAGGACAAACTCTGGAATAATCCTTCTCTAAGTGTTGAGCTGAGCGCATATAATCCTTCCCGCGGATTTCTGGATATAGGAAAAAATGGCCAGAAGGCCGTCAGCCTTCAGCAAATGATTACCCGTGCTGGTAAACGAAACAAACAGGTGGCATTGGATGTAGAATCGACCCGTAAAAGTGAATTCCAGTTCTATAATCTGATCAGAACATTAAAATTTGATTTAAGACAACTGTTTTTTGAAACTCACTTCTTAGAACAAACAATAGCCAGGCTCGACAAACAAATCGCTACGTTACTTACGACAATCACGGCATTTGATAAAGAATACAGTCGTAATAACATTTCACTAAAAGAGGTCGTACGTTTGAAAGCCCTCTTGTTTCAGCTTACCAATGACCGTGCTGATATCCTTTTCGAGTTGTCAGAAAATCAACGTGACCTTCGTACTTATCTGAATACTGAGCTCCCCATTAAAGCAGAGGTGAGCGCGCAGGATATAGCCCGCTACCAGATTCGCAACTACGACCTTTCAACCTTAAAAGATAAAGCCATCCAAAGCAGGGCCGATCTGAAGGTAGCACGATCGTCTTCCAAACAGGCGGAGCTCAACTATACCCTGCAAAAAGCGCTGGCAAAACCAAACCTGCAACTGGGCGCCGTATACGATCAGGCAAGCAACTACAACAATAATTACTTCGGCGTTTCGGCCACCATGGATTTACCTGTTTTTAATCGGAACCAGGGAAATATCAGGGCTGCAAAAAGTAACATCAGTTATTTCAAAACTGCTGAACAGGCAAAAGAAAACAGCATTAACAACGAAGTGGATGCCGCTCTGCAAAAGGTAAACATTGCAGAAACTGCCTATCAAAGTGTTGAAAACCGGTTTACGGAGCAGTTCGAATTGCTGAACAAAGGCATCTACGACAATTTCCAGAAGCAGAACATCACCCTACTCGAGTTCATTGATTTCATCGAAACGTATAATGAAAGTACCCGTGAATTCAATCGCCTTCAGGCCGATCGCATCAAGGTATACGAAGAACTCAATTTTGTAGTGGGTGAAGAGTTGTTCAACTAACCCACCTGCCCTGTCCAAATCAAGATATTATCACAAAGACGATACAATGAAAAAGTCAATTACAGTAACCCTGCTTACCTCGATCGTGATCTGGAACATATCCTGCAGTAAACAGCAGGAAGCCCCCGAAGAGGCGAAGGCATTTATGCTTTCGGACACCATGATGAACCGCATCACCCTGGACACCGTAAAAACAGAAATCGTGCGCAACGAGCTGACATTGGTTGGAAAGGTGGTACCTGACGAAAATAAGGTAATTAAAATCTTCCCTCTCGTTGGCGGAAACGTAGAAGATGTAAGCGTTGAATTGGGAGACAACGTAGTGAAAGGGCAGAAACTGGCTACGATTCGCTCAGGCGAAGTGGCTGATTTTGAACGACAAATGATACAGGCGCAGTCTGACTTACTGATTGCTCAAAAGAACTTGTCGTCGACAGAAGACTTGTATGAAAGCAAATTGGTACCGGAGAGAGATGCAATCACTGCCCGCCAGATGGTGGACAAAGCGCAGGCTGAACTCAACCGGGTGAAAGAAATATTTTCAATTTACGGCCTCGGGAAATCGACCAACTACACTATCAAATCGCCGATCAGCGGGTTCATTATCAATAAAAATGTGAACCGCGGGATGCAGCTCCGCTCTGACAATTCGGAGAGCCTGTTTACAGTGGGACAAATCGCAGATGTGTGGGTATTGGCCAATGTGAATGAGAGCGATATTCCAAGAGTACAACTGGGCATGGCCGCCGATGTGAAAACAATCTCTTTCCCCGATCAGATTTTCAAAGGAAAGGTAGATAAGATTTACAACGTGCTGGATCCGGAAACGAAGACGATGAAGATCAGGATTCAATTGCAGAATGTGGGTTTCAAACTAAAACCTGAAATGCACGCCACCGTCTATCTGAACTTTGAGGAAAGTAATCAGATGCAGGCGATACCTTCCCGGGCTGTCATTTTCGACCGGAGTAAAAACTGGGTTATGGTGTTTCATGGTCGTTCCAAAATTGAAACAAGAGCTGTGGAGGTATACCGTTCCCTGGCCAACCGCACATACATCAGCAGCGGTCTGAAAGATGGCGATGTGATCATTTCCAAAAATCAATTATTGGTTTATGACGCGCTGAATGACTAAAATAGAATGATTGATTGAGTGCATGATAGAATGAGTGAATGTTTCGCTATCGCTTATCACGAATCCAAGATTCCAGATCACTCAATATTCTATTATCACCTCGGCTATTCGCTGCTCCATTTTATCATTCTATCATTGTCACATTCTATCATTATTTTCAATGAATAAATTCATTCGGGGAATTGTAGGTTTTTCTTTGAAGAACCGTTTCTTCATTTTCTTTATGACGGGCTTGCTCATTGTAGCAGGAATTGCCAGTTACCGTGATACACCCCTGGAAGCGTTTCCGGACGTGACCAACACCCAAATCATCATTGTAACCCAGTGGAACGGGCGCAGCGCAGAAGAAATAGAGCGCTTTGTGACCGTGCCTATAGAGCTGGCTATGAATTCCGTGCAGCAGAAAACCAATGTTCGCAGTACGACCATGTTCGGGCTTAGTATTATCAAAATCATTTTTGATGATAATGTAGAAGACTTTTTTGCCAGGCAACAGGTAAATAACCAACTCAGGAATATATCGTTACCGGAAGGTGTTGAACCCGACGTACAGCCTCCGTATGGTCCTACCGGTGAGATTTTCAGATATACACTCAAAAGCAAAGACCGCGACAGTCGCGAGCTGCTGACATTACAGAGTTGGGTTATAGACCGCCAGTTGAGAAGTATACCGGGTGTTGCCGATGTGGTGGCATTTGGTGGTCGTGAGAAAATATATGAAGTTCAGGTTAATCCTACCAATCTGGTTAAATACAACATCACACCGCTGGAGGTATACCAGGCCGTTACAAAGAGTAATATCAATGTGGGGGGTGATGTGATTGAGAAGAACGGCCAGGCGTATGTAGTCCGCGGTATTGGTTTGCTAACCTCCATTCCTGACATTGAAAACATCATTGTAGAATATGTGAATGAGAATCCGATTCTGGTGCGCGATGTGGCTGTGGTGAAAGAATCAGATATGCCACGTGTAGGTCAGGTGGGGTTGGACGAAAATGATGACGTTGTAGAAGGGATTGTTGTGCAGCGGAAAGGAGAAAACCCAAGTGCCGTACTTGCTTTAATCAAAGACAAGGTTGATGAACTGAATACCAAGATTCTACCTCCGGATGTAAAAATGGTGACGTTTTATGACCGCGATAATCTGATTGAATTCTGCGCCCACACCGTCAAACATAACCTGATAGAAGGAATCGTGCTCGTAACGGTGATCGTATTTCTCTTCATGGCCGACTGGCGCACAACTGTTATTGTATCCATCATTATTCCGCTCGCATTGCTCTTTGCCTTTATGTGTCTTAAAATGAAAGGCATGTCGGCCAACCTGCTGTCGATGGGTGCGATTGACTTCGGGATCATCATTGACGGAGCCGTCGTAATGGTCGAGGGGATATTTGTGGCGCTGGACCATCTTGCACATACAAACGGGATGCAGCGGTTCAACAGGCTTTCCAAATTGGGTTTGATCAAAAAGACAGGCGGAGAGCTTGGAAAAGCTATATTCTTCTCCAAGCTGATTATCATTACCGCACTTATACCCATTTTCAGTTTCCAAAAGGTGGAAGGTAAAATGTTTACGCCCTTGGCTTACACCCTCGGATTTGCCTTGCTGGGAGCATTATTATATACGCTTACCCTCGTTCCGGTACTTTGTTCTTATTTATTAAATAAAAACGTTCGCGAGAAAAGTAACCCGATTGTTCGCTTCTTCGACAATGCGGTCACCAAAGGTTTCGAATGGTGTTACGGGCATAAAAAAGTGAGTGTACTGTTTGCGTCTGTATTTATGGGGTTAAGTCTTTTCTCCTCCACGTTATTGGGAACAGAATTCCTGCCCACACTCAATGAAGGCGCGCTTTGGGTAGAAGCCAAAATGCCCATGAGCAGCTCGCTGAATGAAACCATCAAAATGGTAACGGTGCTCCGCGCTAAACTCAACGAATTCCCGGAAGTCAACGGCGTTTTGTCTCAAACCGGTCGTTCGAATGACGGGACTGATCCATCGGGTTTTTACTATGTACAAATGCAGGTAAACCTCAAACCCAAAGACGAGTGGACGCGGAAGATCACGCAGGATCAGCTGATCGAAGAAATGGATGCGAAACTGAAAGAGTTTCAGGGAATCAACTACAACTATTCTCAGCCCATTATTGATAACGTGGCTGAAGCGGTGGCAGGTATGAACGCAAGCAATGCGGTGAAGATATACGGAGACGATCTGGAAACGCTCAATACAAAAGCGAATGAAGTGCTTGAAGCGATCAGGGGCGTTCCGGGAATCAAAGACGTTGGTATTCTCAGAAACATTGGACAGCCGGAGGTAAGTGTGATCTTACATGACCACAAAATGGCGCAATATGGCGTAAGCACCGCCGACGTGCAGGCGGTTATTGAGATGGCGATCGGTGGAAAAACAGCTTCTATTCTGTATGAAGGCGAACGTAAGTTTGATATCAGGCTGCGCTATGAAGAGCAATACAGAAAGAGTGTCGACGATATTCAGCAGCTGATGGTACCGACCATGACCGGCGGAAAAATTCCGTTAAAGGAGATCTCGTCCATCAGGACTATCACAGGACCTGCATTTGTATATCGCGACAATAACAAAAGGTTTATTGGTGTCAAATTTTCAGTACGTGAACGTGACCTGGGAAGTACCATTGCGGATGCGCAACAGCGTGTAAAACCGCTTCTAAAATCGTTGCCTAAAGGCTATTCCGTAAACTGGTCGGGCGAATTTGAAAATCAGGTACGGGCCACGGCACGACTCGGGCAAGTTGTTCCGATCAGTCTCATTGGAATTTTCATTCTGCTGTTTATTATGTTCAACAATGCTAAAGATGCAGGACTGGTCCTCGTAAATGTGCCTTTTGCACTGATAGGCGGAATTCTGGCGCTACATGTTACACATATGAACTTCGGGATTTCAGCAGGCGTAGGATTTATCGCACTCTTCGGATTATGTGTACAAAACGGGGTTATCCTGATTTCAGTCTTCAATAAAAATCTGGCTGAAAGAATGCCATTGGACCAGGCCATACGCGAAGGGGTAAAATCCAGGATCAGACCGGTAATCATGACGGCTCTTATGGCTGCCATTGGTCTGTTACCTGCTGCTACTTCTACAGGTATTGGCTCAGAAACACAGAAACCACTGGCGATTGTAGTGATTGGTGGCCTGATCACCGCTACA
>DASYHR010000986.1:0-3634 GCA_035998385.1 Dyadobacter sp.
AAGGAATTTTTTCTGGCTGTTTTCCAAAATATCGATAAAATTGTTTTCCGGGAAAGATATCAGCAACGTTTTCTGAAATCACTTTTTAAGGCTTGACTAATTAGCAGCGCAATATCTCCGTAAAAAACTAAACTTCCTCAAAATCCAGATCCTTACCATATGTCTCTTCCATTTTCCATAGAGACAGTAGCGCCAGAAAAAAACATATTGCTCCAACCGTAAGCCCCGCAGACAAGACTCCCCACTGCGGTTTCAAGTACTGAAAAAACGGGAGTGTAAGTAGAACGGTAGCACGTACATTGTTAGCTATAGATGTCGTCACCGTGGCACGAAGGTTTGTGCCGAATTGCTCAGCAGTGGTGGTCAGGAACATCGCAATATAACCTATTGAGAAACCCAGCCAACAATAACACATATAAAGCGATTCCGGCGATTGTATACCACCATACATAAGCCAGATCGTTCCAGCAAGTGTCATCAGGATCATAATCAGTATTGCTTGTTTGCGGGAGCGGAGCCATTGACTTAAAAATCCACTGAAGAAATCGCCCGTCACAATACCAATGTAAGTGTAGAGCACGCACGTACCTGCCTGCACCTCTTCCTGAATACCCAGTGCCTTTGCAAACTCATTTCCGAAGGTTGCGTAAATACCTATCACCATATACGTAGGCAAACCAATTCCCATACATCTTACATACCTGAGCAATCGGGATTTTTTCGTAAAAACAGTCCACCACGGCACCTTTGTCAACTTTTGTCTTTTTCTACTCAAATCAAAAAGAATAGATTCCAACACATTGAAGCGCAGTGCAAGAAGAATCAAACCCATACCACCACCGATTAAATAGGCCATGCGCCAGTCAGTAAGCTTCACTGCAAAAAATGCAGCAATGGCTCCGGCCAGCCCCACACTTGCCACCACTGAAGCTCCGTAGCCGCGAAGCTCCTTAGGCAAAATCTCTGCAATCAATGTAATTCCTGCTCCCAACTCGCCAGCCAACCCGAAACCGGCTATAAACCTGAGCAGCGCGTAGAGGTCAACATCATTGACAAAACCGCAGGCAACATTTGCCAGCGAATAGGTAAGTATAGAACCGAATAAAACTGAGCGGCGACCCAGTTTGTCGCCCATAATACCCCAGATAAATCCGCCGATCAATAACCCTGCTTGCTGCCAGTTATAGATGTGCGAGCCGATTGTTGAAATATCTTCCTCGGAAAGACCCAAATCTTTCAGACTTGGAACTCTCACAATATTGAAGAGAAGGAGGTCATACACATCGACAAAATAACCTAACGACGCCACAATGACAGGCAAACTTATCACACTGCGAACAGAAGCACTTTTCTCAGCAACAGCATTCATATATCGTTCAATACTTATTATTCTTTTAATCTTGAGAAGGCTTTCGGCGCAGCGACTTTGTCTGTGCCTGGCGCTGCTTACTTTGCAGCCGTTCCATTTTGGATGCAAGAGTTGGTCGGGTTGGTCGTCTTTTTCGCACAGGTTTGAAAGCATCAGCAATTAACACGTCGAATTTACGCACTACCTTTTCCTTATTAGCGAGTTGAGACCGCTCTGTCTGGTGATAGAGTATCAATACATTGTCTTTTGTAAGATGATTTCCCAATTTCTGATAGATGATTTCTTTCTGCTCCAAACTCAGCATTTGTGAATTTTCTACATCAAATCTCAACTCCACTTTTGTCTCAACTTTATTTACATTCTGGCCTCCGCTACCACCACTTCTGGCGGTTTGGAAAACCAATTCTGAATGCAGGCTTTCGGGAACTATCATTTTATGGCAATCGATTTTGTTAAGGTTTGTTAATGTATGTATAGGTTGATGAGGGATTTTCGCTTATCCAATGTCTTTGAGTGAGTAAAGCGGTTGAAGAACCAAGTACAGGTTCACACTAAAACACTGGAAAACAATCACTTGAAAATAAAATCATTTGCATTTGCAACCATTCTGATTCAATAGTCATCGTTTGCTGAACAACTCATGCCATATCAGTGCTTGCAAAGGTCGTTAAACCCCAAACAAAAAAGAATGTCCAACCGTCGATTTTAATTTCAGAAAAACAATTAATTCTTATAGCTATGAACACCATTCAAAAACTTCGGATTTTCGGCCTTGCTATATTGCTGCTTGCCGGAGTATCCGTTCACGAAAATGTTAAGGCTCAACCAGGTGTTTCTATATCTTTCCAAACATTTTACAATGAGCTGTCACCTTACGGACGCTGGATCAACTCTCCTCAATACGGTTCGGTGTGGAGCCCTTATGTAGAAAGAGATTTTCAGCCCTATTCAACAAATGGCTATTGGGAGGTAACTGAATACGGAAACACATGGGTATCTGACTATGACTGGGGATGGGCGCCATTCCACTATGGCCGCTGGTCTTATGATGATTACAATGGCTGGTTCTGGGTGCCTGGTTACGAATGGGGGCCAGCATGGGTAAACTGGCGCTCGGGTGGCGACTATTACGGATGGGCTCCGCTTGGTCCTGGTATGAATGTCAATATATCGGTCAACCTCCCATCGTTCTGGTGGGTATTTGTTCCGCAACGTTACATTACGACCCGTAACTGGTACAACTACTGCCCTCCGCGCAACCGGATGACACATATTTACAACCAGACCACCATAATTAATAACTATTACCGCCAGGATAACCGCACCTATGCTTACGGACCAAGACGGGAAGAAATGGAGCGTGTAACCAGAAGAAGTATTCCGGTAAGAGAGATTGATCGTGGCGGTAGAGGTCGTGTAGTTACCGAACGTTCACCTTACGACCGCTATGACGCGCCGGATAGAAATGCCCCGATCTATCGCCAGAACGGAAGAAGATCTGCAGATAACGGACGTTATGAAGCGCCCTCCCGCAGCAATTCAGAACGATATGATGCTGGCAGCAGACAATCGGAACGTAGCAGCCGGGTTTACGAAAGACCGTCGGACAATCGTAACACAGACCGAGGAGTATATTCGAATGAAAACAATCGGAGAAATTCTGATACATACCGATCAGCTCCTGGTGTACCCCAGCAACCGACCAGAGAATACCGCTCACCGTCGTCAGGATCTGAGCGCAGTGGTAGAGCTCAGGCTGATATGGGAAGCCGTAGCTCAGGTAGATCATCGGGTGGCGATGCACCGGCAGTACGTCAGGCTCCGGCTGAACGAAACTCTGCACCAAGAGAATATCGCAGTCCCGGCGCGGATAACTCTTCAGGCGGAAGTCGCTCCGAACGCAGCAGCAGATCCCCAAGATAATATATCCTGAACCCATTAACCCAGCCCCATCGGTAGCCCCGGTGGGGTTTTGCATGAAAAAGAAGAAAACAAAGGGTATTTTATCTTTTCCTCTGACTCTTTATATCAGGTTTGTAATCATCATTCCAACCGGACCTAAAAGCGCAGTAGAGTAATGGAAACACAGTTTGATATTGAATTCAAGGAAAGCGCTCCCAAGTACATGCAGATTATCAAATCTTTGCTATTGGCTATCAGCAAAGGAAAACTGAAACGGGGAGATAAAATACCATCTATTAACCAATTGAGTGAGGAATACCTGCTATCCAGGGACACGGTTGTGAAGGCCTATAAACACTTGAT
>DASYHR010000988.1:0-3175 GCA_035998385.1 Dyadobacter sp.
TTCCATCGTCTACGCCTGTGATTCTGGACTGTTCGGTTTTATCATTAAACACCTGAACTTTAGAGATGGCCTCTGCCGGAAGGTTTTTTGTTGCCGCCTTCACATCGTCTCCAAAAAAGCGCTTACCGTCTACTGTTACACGTTTTACTGACTCTCCTTGTGCTTTCAGACTACCATCCTGCTCAACCTGCATACCGGGAAGCCGGCGAAGCAGATCTTCCACGGTTGCTCCAGGCGGCACTTTAAAAGCGCGCGGATCATATTCGACGGTATCTCCTCTTATACTCAAAGGCGCCCGGGCAGTTTTGATTACCACCTCGTACAAATCCTGGTTCAGAAACTTCATCCCCATTTTCCCCAGATCCGTAACATCGCCCTCTTCGGGCTTGACGTTCTGCTGAAATGGCAGATAACCAACATACGAAACCTTAAGCAAATAGTTCACCCGCTTCACATTTTTGAATTCGAAAGCGCCTTGTTTGTCCGTTCTTCCAAAGTTAACAAGCGACGAATCTTTGGGGAGCAAAAGCATCACGGTTGCTTCGGGTAAGCCGACACCGGCTGTGTCTGCAATGGTGCCCTTGATCGTGAACCGACCGGACTGAGCATGTGTGGTGAGCGCTGCAATACAACACACCAACAGAAGTAGGATTTTTTTCAAAGCTAATAGATTATTAGGGTTAGAAGTAACCGGTGTAATACCGGCTGCAATACTATAAAATCCGGCAACAAATAACAACTATAAAGTTAGTTTGAAAGCACTTTTCTTCTTAAACGGTTACATTTTAACTTTTATTAAGTTTTAAAGCGCACCTGGTCATTCTATTGAACAGAATTGAAACCTTTATTACAAGTGACCTCTAAGCGTTTTTGGGGTATATATCCTACATCCGTTAAAGCGGACGCGATCACAAAAACGAAAAGCGACTGACTTCTACTTAATATTTTGTAACCGATTCAAATATAAATAAATACTATATATAATTTACTTTAATCAATATTTTTTTTCATTTTACTATTTTTACAGGCATCTTACTGTAACCGGATTTGACCGGCTTAGCGACACCAATGAAAAGAATAGGTTTATTATCTGACACACACGGTTTTATTGACGATCGCATCCTCGGGCATTTGTCCTCCTGCGATGAAATATGGCATGCAGGTGATATCGGAGCGTTGTCTGTCCTCGACAAACTGGAGGCTGTAAAACCAACCAGAATCGTTTATGGTAATATTGATAACAAGGAAATTCAGGTGCGGACGCATGAAAATCTGTATTTTGAAATTGAGGGTTTCAGAGTGTGGATGACGCATATCGGGGGAGCTCCGCCAAGATACAATCCGATGGTCATGCCAGCGTTACGGGAATCACCACCCGATATTTTCATCTGTGGCCATTCCCATATCCTGCGCGTGATCCGAGACAAGGAGTTGTCGAATATGTTATATATCAATCCCGGCGCTGCGGGAAAAGAAGGATTTCACAAAATGCGAACGTTGCTGCGCTTCAATCTACACGATGGAGTGATCAGTCAAATGGAGGTGGTGGAACTGGGAAAAAGAGGCGCTATTGAAAAATAAAAAATCCCGCCGACGGATGTCAACGGGATCATGGGTATCTTCATTTAACAATTTTAAAACGTAACCTGAACCGTTTTTTTTTCGTTACCGCGTAGTAAAACTGCCTCTACCTTCTGACCTTTCTCATGGTTACCTAAAATTTCCATGTAGTCATATATCGTTCCTATATCTTTCCCTGCCAGTTTAAGAATCACATCACCGGTTAAAATCCCTGCAACTTCTGCCGGTCTCCCTTTTGAAATCCCATCTATCTTAAGTCCTTTACCCTGAAAACTGTAGTCTGGCATGACCCCGAGGGTAACTTTAAAGTTGGAAGTCGTCGCAGCCGTATGGGGATTCCCTGCCTCCGTGAATTCAGGCTGTTTAGGTTCCTGGTCCAATTTGTCCAGCAAGCCGGCAATCAGTTTCAGTATTTTTGCCTCACCTGAATAATTGATCTTGTCTGCGTCATCTGATATCTTATGGTAGTCTCCGTGAGAGCCGGTAAAAAACTGAACGACCGGAATATTTTTCAGATAGAATGACGTGTGATCCGACGCACCTATCCCCGACGAATCCACCGTGTAGCGTATCTTATTTTGCTCTGCCAGTGGAGGTAGTAACTTCCCCCAAACAGGACTTGTACCCCAACCCGACACAATGATTCCTTTGGCATCGTCAAGCCTGCCGATCATATCCATATTGATCATGGCAGAGACCGTATTAAGAGGGATTGTTGGCGATTCGGTAAAATACTTGGAGCCTAATAAGCCAAGTTCCTCTCCCGAAAAAGCCATGAATAGGATATTGTTCTTTTCATTTTTGCCATTTCCCGAAAAGTGAGCTGCCAACTCTATCAGTCCGGTTGTCCCCGACGCGTTATCGTCAGCTCCGTTGTGTATTTTGTTTTTGCTATCCGGAGAAAGAGATCCGCTTTGGTATCCCTTCCCAAGATGATCATAATGCGCACCTACCACAATTGTACTGGCGGCCCCGTTATCAAGAAATCCTATTACATTACGTCCTGTAACTGCGTGCGCTTGCCCTTCCACAGCATACGTAACCTGAAAAGGCTGAAAGAACGAATTATCTTTTCCGGCAGGTTTCAAACCCGCTTTTTTAAATTCATCCGCTATATAATTCGCCGCTTTGATCTCGCCAAGGCTACCCGTTCCACGCCCTTCCAGATCGTCGGATGCCAGAAACTCAATGTGTTTTTTGATCTGATCAACTTTAAAATCCTGGCCGTAAGATTTCGCACTTACACACAGGATCATGGCTGCAGCTGCAAATAATTTCATCCGTATTTCTGTTGTTTATCATTCAGGACAAGTTACTATAGCTTTTCCTGAAGCTCTGTTAAAAATTTCCGTACACGCAAAAGCCGCTGTATCAATAGCTGTGACTCTTCTTTTCTGCGTAGTTGCTCACGCGCACCCTTTATCGTCCTACCCTGCTTGTCTTTCTGGTGCATGATTTTCCGTATGACCTCAATATCACGCTCTGTATACCTGCGGCGGTTACGGCTATCGCGCTTGGGGTTCAGCTGAGGAAACTTTTTTTCCCAAAATCGCAATGCAGAAGGCTCGCAGCCAACCATCTCAGCTACTTCGTT
>DASYHR010000990.1:0-4019 GCA_035998385.1 Dyadobacter sp.
TCTGAATTAGCCTTTACCAAAAAACCGCCAAAGTCAGGAATTTCCTTATAAATCTGAGCGACTTTATCGGCCCACCAAGCCCTTACTTTCGGATCCAAAGGATCAGATGTCGTCAATCCGCCTAAAGTTTTGGGTGCTGCAAAATAGACAGAAAGATAAGTTTTGATTCCGTATTTCCGCATGATATTGGCAATCGCAGCCACTTTCACGATATATTCCTGCGACATAAACCGTGCACTCGCGTTGACATTATTTAACACAGTCCCATTTATTCCCAAAGAAGCATTTGCCCTTGCATAATCCTCGTAACGCGGATCAACGCGTTCCGGGAGCTCATACCATTTCCAAAGTGACATGCCGGCATATCCCCGCTCAATCGTTCCATCGACATTATCCCAGTGATTGAGCATGCGATGCTGCACTTTCGGACTGCTTGTGATGTTTAAATTTTTAAGTGGCTGCTGCAGTTGCATATGCCTGAGCAGCGCAAATGTACCGTAAAGAATACCATTCTCTGACTCTGAACTGATGACGATATTACCAGCCGCCAATTGAATCTGATATCCTTCATTATTCTGCGTGTCTAGGGTTTTAGGTTTTAGTTTGAAGACAATTCCACCTGCACGGCTACCCGGCGAGCTAATGACAGAAATGCTTTTCCCAAGAAGTTGCCCCATCCCCCGCTGCAGCTCTTTTGAAGCGCTACCCATCATTTCACCATTTCCGGATTGCCCGATAAATCCCGAGTATTTCAGGTAATCAGCCTTTACGGCCGGAATGGTTACAGGCTCATATTTCAGCCAAAGCTGGTAGCCGTCATCCCCTGAGGGCGTCGGACCCGCCGCAAAAGATGATAAACTAAAAAAGAGGAGGTTGATGAATACCAACAATGTTTTTTTGGTCATAATAAATATTTGTTAGCCTAGTAATGCTTAAAATCTTAATTTAACCACCCCACCCTTCGGGCACCGCTGAGCGGCGGACCGCCCTCCAGGGAGGGGAATAGGGCACCGCAGCCACGTACATCTCCTCACAGGGCGGGATAATCTATACCAAACAATCTACGCCAGACTTCATTTGCCTTTAAACATCTTTATATGCTCAGCTACATTGAGCATCGTATCAATATAAATATCATTCTGTTGTTCTTTCAGGTAATGTAGTAGCTCGCTGTGCGCCTGGTTCGTGACATTCAGTGCGTGCTCACCACCAACACCGTGGAAAAGAAAAACCAAAAGTTTTCCACTTTTTTGCGCCTCTTTTACCAAATCGATCATCTGCTGACCCGTTTGTTCTACCATCGAATAGCAATCAATGTCCAGCAATTGCTGCTGATCAAACGTATGCATTTCATGGCGGACAGATCTCGCAGCAACAAAATCGTCTGAAAGAGATTCAATAAACTCTCCCTCAGCTACCTTCTTATGGCCGCAAGTGAAGGCGAATGTGCGCTTATCGCGACCATCAATGGATTTGAGAAAAGCATTACAGATCCTGATCTCATCCTGGATTCTACCTAAGCTATACTTGCTCAGATCATACTCCGGCTTTACCCAACTCATGCCAGGCCCCGTCGCATCGCAGGGATGATACAACGTGTGGTTGCCAAGTTCATGGCCGCCAGCTGCTGCTTTTCGCCAGTCTTTAATTCTGGTTCTGGCGGCTTCCGAAGAAGCTGTCAGGTAAAACGTACCTTTCAGACTTAGTGAATCCAAAGCTGGAACTACATTGTCCAGATGCACATTCAGCGCGTCGTCATAGGTAAGTACAACGGCTGCTTTCTTCCCTTTCCATGGTTTCGATTCATCCAGCAATTCACGATCCGTTCGGAACGGCGAAGCCGGCAGACCAGCCGAATTATAGAAGTTGATTCCCTCCGGATTATCCTGCCAGCCGTAACGAACGTATTCAGGTTTTTTGACAGCATCACTTGTTAGCTCGATCTGATCTTTACCTATTATTTTCGCTTTTGCCCACACAAATTTTTTGTCATAATCCGCCAACGCAAACCAGCGTAAATCCTCTCCGTCTTTCGACTGTATTCCGTCAGCAACATCATCGAATGTAAGCAATACTTTATCACCCGATAGAGTTTGAGATTTAAGTTTCGGCCCGCTGTACACCACATTTTTATCACCGTATGCCAAATTTCTGGCGGATAGAGCCAGTCTTTTTCCTATGTCTTTCTTATTTAAAGGATGTATATCATTCCACTCTCCCAAATCCAGCGTTACGGTAACAGCTGTATTCTTTAACTGAAGTGCGCCGTATTGTGCTTCCCGCAACACGGCCCAGCTACTCTCTGCTGGCTGGAAATCTATATCCTGGAAATTAGGTAGCTGCACCACAAGAAATGGCAGGTTTTCACTCTTCCACAAATTGCGCCAGTCGTTGATCAAAGCAGGCATCCATTTGTTGTAATCGTTTGCTTTGGCGACATTGGATTCGCCCTGGTACCAGATAAACCCTTTCAATTTCATAGGTAGCACCGGCGCGACCATGGCATTATACAGGGCAGTTGGTTGATTTTGAGCGATCAATGGCATACTGCCAGCCCCGGGCGCTTTTGCCGGTTGATATACCTGCCCTACTTTGTACTGCCATGTTCCTTTCAGATCAAGTTGCTGGTCATCCAAAGTCATCACATAGGGCTTGTCCGGAACAAAGCCACCCTTTCCCATCTGATTGACAACTCTGATCACGAATGTATTTTTACCCGCTTTGAGCAGGTCTGATGGAATTTCGTATCTGCGGGGCGGATATTGGTAACCTGTTCCACCAATTTTTTTCCCATTGACATACATTTCGTCGGCATCCACAATCCGACCCATAAAAAGCTTTACAGACTTTCCAACCCAATTTGCAGGCACTTCAAATTCTCTTCTAAACCATACTACACCATCCAGATCTTTAAGTCCCTGGTCTTCCCAAAAGCCGGGAATATTGAAATTTCTCCATCTTTCTGGCAGGTAACTTTCGCTCTCCCAGTGCTCTTTTCTCCCCGTGTCAAATGCTTCGCTGTTTGCTGCAATGGCGCCAGGCCTGAATGTTTTCGATCTTACATAGCTCGTATCCTTATTCCGGCTGATTATTTTTTGGATCTCATCAAAGTTTTTGTACCCTTCCTCGCTGATCCATGCCTCAATAGGCGTACCTCCTACAGAGCTGTTGATAATGCCAATGGGCACTTTATACTGGTTGTAAAGATCCCTGGCAAAAAAATAGGTTACTGCTCCGATGCTTAGTACATCAGCCCCATTCGCCATTTTCCATTCCGACTTGGGCAAATCCTGCTTCGGACCATTCATATCAGCAAGTGTCGGGATAAAAAAATTACGAATGTCAGGATAATTGGCCGATGCTATATCCTCTGGAAAAAGTTCTTTAACCCTCTCCATGTTGATGACCATATTACTTTGTCCACTGCAAAGCCACACATCCCCAAGGGCAATATTTTTAATTTTGATCTGATTTTTACCTTTCAGAATCAGATCAAAACCTGTCCCGGCAGGTTGTGCAGGCAGCTGCATTTCCCACAGTCCATTGGCGGCCGTCACCGTACTTTGGCTTTTGTTTCTGAATGTCACCGTAACCTTCTCTTTCGGAGCGGCCCATCCCCACACAGTAATGGGCCGATCCCTTTGCAACACCATATTGTCCGCGATTAACTGCGGCAAACGGATATCCGCAAACAAATCGGGAGAAAGGAAAAACAGCAAAAATGCAAACTTGACAACTTTCATTAACTGGTTTTTGTAACGTTTATTAAAACTGGTATGAAGGTGCGTTGGTGCAGCACTTCGACAAGCTCAGTGTGACAAGCCCTAACCGTGGTCTGTGTCCTCACATACCTTAAAGACTGAGAAGCGACAAAAGCAATACTCTGTTATGATGTACTTCGACTCCGCTCAGTGTGACAGGTTCTAACCGTGGTCTGTGTCCTCACAGACCTGACTAATTAAAGACTGTCAACCAGAATGCCGAAAGCCTCTAACCGTGGTCTGTGTCCTCACAGACCT
>DASYHR010000013.1:0-3206 GCA_035998385.1 Dyadobacter sp.
AAGGAATTCAATCAGTAAGATGTATTACCTACCGCCATTGACTGCATATCTGTGTGATCGTAATAACGATTATATACTTAGCGGCGGGCAGCCAATACCTTTGACGGATTTGAGTGGTAATGCGGTAGCTATCAGGTTGGAAAATGATTTTGTTAATGACAGACAGTTTTACGTGATAGATGTAAGTCAGTTTGTTCGTAACATCATCGCTTCTGATTCTGACATACCTTACGGATTGTTGCTCAGGACATCAGCAACTTCAGTGAGTGGCAACTTGTACGATGTTAACTCTGAGTTTTCAAAGAGCTTTACAAGAGCAGTGTTTGCTGACCAGGCCAATCCAAATGGAAGAGCCAAGCTGGAGATAAAGTACACGACGATCAAAACACAATAAGTCGGCAAACGGCATAATAAAAAAGCGATCTGTAACTCTTTGTTGCAGATCGCTTTTTTTGTTTTACATGATAAAGCCATTTTTCGGTAAAATTTTATCCGGTATGATCGGGTCCCCTATCAATTGTAGAATGTTGATTTCGATTGTACGGCATAGTGATGTCATGGGTATATCATTAGGTACGTTTTCAAAGGGGTTCTGCATGGTATACGATATACTTTCAACATAAAAGAACAGAAAGGAAATCACGAAGGTAATCGGGATAGCGATCCTTCCTATGCTGTCGATCAACCCCATTGGAAGGATGATGGTAAAAACAAATATGATCATGTGTACAAAAAAGCTGTACTGGGTCGGAAATATCGTGTTTTTAATTCTCTCACACTTTCCCATTGAATCACACAGGCGCATAAACGTATCGTCGAGACTTTGATATAAGATGTGATCGATATATCCGCGATTGTAAACATCCGTCATCCTTGTCTGCATGAGGTGAATAATAGCGTTGGGAATATTGTCATGTCCTTTGATGAAATCCATCTCATCCTCAGTGAGATGAAGACTGGCACCAGGCAGAACAGGCTCTTTGCGAAGTGAATGGTTGAGCGCATAACACCAGGCAATCTGCAAGTGCGCGAGGTTATCAATTACCGCTTTTCTTTCAGGCATCTCCGGACTGATGAATGAGATGCCTTGTCTTACCAAGGTTCTGCTGTCATTGACAATGGCCCCCCAAATTTGCCTTGCTTCCCACCACCTGTCGTAAGCTGAGTTCGTCCGAAAGCCCAGGAGCAGCGAGAGTGCAGTTCCCACGACTGAGATAATAGAGATTGGAAATACCAGGAAGTGCCAGTTGTGATACTGATAAAGGTAAAAAACCAGAGCGGCATAACAGGTAACTGCCACCACTCCGAGCCAGAAACTTTTGAGTAATCGCCAAAGGGAAAAGACTTGCGTTACGTACATGTATTTGGTGTGTATAAAATTAGCAATATATTAAAATGAGCTAAAAAATAATTATACCAATGTACCTAAAAGCAACGAAGCGCGGAACAGATGCTCCGCGCTTCGTGAAAAATAATTCTGTACTGTTCTGGTCTTCCTTAAATAAGGCGGGACTCTTTTTCTTCTTTTCTCATTTTTCCTTTGTAAACAAACTTCTCAATCGCTACAAACAATACCGGCACTACGAAGATAGCAAGAGAAGTTGCTGCCAACATCCCTCCAAATACGGTCCATCCAATGGTTTTACGCGACTCCGCAGCTGCACCGCTGGCAAATGCCAGTGGAAGTACCCCGAGAATAAACGCAAGGGAGGTCATGATGATCGGGCGGAGACGAAGTTTTACTGCATCCAACGTTGCATCTACGATCGGCATGCCGCCATCCACGCGTTCCTTGGCAAATTCAACAATCAAAATCGCATTTTTCGCAGCGAGACCGATCAGAGTAATTAAACCAATTTGTGCATAAATGTTATTTGACAAATTCGGAAGGAATGTCAATGTCAGGATAGATCCGAAGGCTCCGATTGGTACAGCAAAAAGTACAGAGAACGGAATAGACCAGCTTTCGTAAAGTGCTGCCAGGAACAGGAATACGAACACAATCGAGATCGCAAAGATCACTACGGTACTGTCACCTGCTTTGATCTCCTCACTACTCATACCAGAAAATTCATAACCATATCCTGCCGGTAGTGTGGTTTCCGCTACTTCTTTAAGTGCTTCAATAGCCTGTCCCGAACTGAAGCCCGGCTTAGGCGTTCCGTTGATCTCTACTGAACGGTAAATGTTATAGTGGGAAATCAAAGCCGGGTTCTCAACCACTTTCGAAGTGATTAGTGAACTTAGCGGAATCATATTTCCCTCGCGGTTGCGGACATAAAACTTATTAACCTGCTCCAGATTTGAGCGGAAACTGCTGTCGGCCTGGACCATCACCCGGAAGTTTCTTCCATAAAGGTTAAAGTCATTGACATAACTACTACCCAAAAGTGTGGACAGAGATGAGAATACGTCATTCACCTGAACACCCAGTTTTTTCGTTTTATCACGATCTACATCAATCTGATATCCGGGAGTACGGGCGTTGAAGAATGTGTAGGCCATCCCTATTTCAGGACGTGAATTTACAGCACCCAGGAATTTCCGTGTTACCGCTTCAAACTGTTGAATATTATCCGTACTTGTAGTTTGCTGCAACTGGAATGTAAAACCAGAAGTATTTCCAAGACCTGGAATCGCAGGTGGGGCAATCGCCATTACACGCGCTTCTTTCAGGTCAGCCGTCGCTTTTTGGATTTTCTGAATTACGGCTTGTACGTGGTGCTCGGCTCCCTTTCTTTCCGACCATGGACGAAGACTGATAAACAGAGTACCCACGTTTGACTTATTCGAGAAACTGATCGCGTTAAGTCCGGCGATACCACCAGCAACACGCACTTCCGGAATAGCAGCAACACGCTTCATTACCTCTTTCATCATCTCGATGTTACGGGTTGTAGAGGTCGCTTCCTGCATCTCGTAGGTCACAAACATACGACCTTCGTCTTCTACAGGAATAAAGCCGGATGGTTTGTTTTTGAACAGGAACACCAGACCAACAATCAGACACACCATCATGATGATCACGTAAGGCGTACCCTTAATCCATTTTGAAACACCTTTTGTATAAGAATTGGCCAGTCCGTCGAACCATTTATTGAAACGGTCAAAGAACTTTTCAAGCATATTTTTCTTCTCACCTGCTCCTTTACTTGGCTTTAGCATAATTGTACACAAAGCCGGCGTAAGTGAAAGTGCAACGAATG
>DASYHR010000028.1:0-9164 GCA_035998385.1 Dyadobacter sp.
TATTGAAACGGCAAAAAAAAGGGCGGCTGGTCAATCTTATGCACATCTTTTCAGGACATTGAAAGCTATAGGTGTGGATAATTATTTCGTAAAGGTGAGTAACCACAAGAGGACCTATACATCTCTGAATGGAGAGAAGCTGATTCTTCCTCCTGATATGCCGGAGTTTGAGCCAGCTGAAACTTTCGAACTTGAAGCTGTGAAGGCGGCTATTAAAAAATTACAGGAAGGCACCATTGATTACCACGCCTTTTTGCATGAAATCGGTGACGCCGGCATCCATACCTATGTTGCTGATATTACAGGCATGAAAGTCATTTACCAGGGGCCTAACTCGGAGTACGAATACGAAGAGATTATTCCTGAGGTATAACTGAATATAAACCCGCTGGTTCTGCCTGATCCGGCGGGTTTAGCGTAATATCTTTTGCATTTCAGACAAATGATCGTCAGTAAAATCAAGATGCGTAACGAACCGGACAAGACCTTTTCCAAAGGTAACTGCGAATATTCCCTTGTCTGCAAGATGCTGCACATACTCCTTTTCCGATAAGTTCTTATGCAGTCGGATGATGACAATATTGGTATCCACCTGGAATATCTCTTCTACTTCTGGCCGGTTACGAAAAAGACCGCTGATTGCTCTGGCTCGAAGGTGATCTTCTTCCAGGCGCACAACATGGTGATCTAATGCATAAATACCCGCAGCGGCGAGAAATCCTGCCTGACGCCATCCCCCACCCATCACTTTACGAAATCGCCGGGCGCGGTTGATATTTTGTTCTGAACCTAGCAGCAACGATCCTACCGGACACCCCAATCCTTTACTCAGACATATGCTGATGGTATCGAACAGTTGACCATATTGTTCCGGGCTTTCTCCTGTTTCTGCAATGGCGTTGAATAAGCGGGCGCCGTCCAGGTGAAGCGGAATTTTCCGATCCCAGCAAAGCTGTCTTATATTTTTGATTTCGTTAATGTCATAATAAGCCCCACCGCCCTTGTTCATGGTATTCTCCAAAGAAACCAATCCGGTACAGGTCGTATGGATATCATCTTCCGGGCTAATTGCTTCTTCAACCTGAGCAGCTGTAACTCGTCCGCGGTCGCCATCCAATAGCTTCACGGAGGCAAAGGAATTCAACATAATACCTCCACCTTCGTACAAGTAGACGTGTGAATTTTTATCAAGTATCACATCGTTTCCAGGCTTAGTATGTACCCGTATAGCAAGCTGGTTTGTCATGGTTCCGGAAGGGCAAAACAATGCATCTTCCATCCCAAACATTCGTGCTGCTTTTTCCTGCAGCGCTTGCACGGTAGGATCGTCTCCAAAAACATCATCCCCCACTTCAGCCTGAAACATGGCTTCTTTCATTTCTCTGGTAGGTTTTGTCACTGTGTCACTACGGAGGTCAATCGTCATTTGCAAGTCAATCTGATGTTTTCACTAAAAGTCCAGCTTCATACTAAAATAAGGCTGGGGTGTGAAGATATACAGGAATGTCGGAAACGGGGTAGTGATTAACCACTACTTTTCCTTAAAACTGATATATTGCGAAAAAAATCTTACATGGAGTTCGAGGAATATCTGAAACAAAAAAAAATAGATGCGGTTAGCTTTAAGAAAAATGCCCCTGCCCGGTATGTTGAGTGGCAGGAACTGTTTGTTACCATGCATCCCGAAAGCTTCACTGCTCAAAAGAAGTTTCTGATTAACGATATACGGAGAAGGTTTTTGTTTCCGGGCTGAACCCATCAGTCTGCACGCCCTTAAGCGGGCTGAACGAAGATAGGTAACCAAGCTGAACTCGAAAATCCGTGCAGACCAACTTCGTCGTTCAGACCGGAGCCATCGGTCTGCACGCCCTTAGACGGGCTGAACGAAGATAGCCAGCCAAGCTGAGCTCAAATACCCGTGCAGACCGACTGTGTCGTTCAGACCGGAGCGCATCGACCGGAGCCTAATTCATCCCTTCCCATGCCGGAGGTTCTACTCCTAACAAATGCTTCACGAAAAAATCGCGACGTTTGTGTTCGCCATAATCTCCGCCCATAGAATGTCCCATTCCGGGTACCATCAGAAAATCAAATGTTTTATTTGCTTTGATCAGTGCATCCATAAACTGCATTGTTGAAGCCGGATCGACGTTATCATCCATTTCTCCAAGAATCAATAACAGTTTTCCTTTTAATTTGGCAGCATGTGTCGAATTGGACGATTCGGCGTAATGCTCTCCAATAGGATAACCCATCCATTGCTCATTCCACCAGATTTTGTCCATACGGTTATCGTGGCAACCAGAAGACGAAACTGCGACTTTGTAAAAATCAGGGTGCAGAAGCAAGGCGGCCGCCGAATTCTGTCCTCCGGCTGAATTACCAAAAATGCCTACTCTGGATGCATCCATATATGGATATTTGGCAGCAGCTGCTTTGATCCATTTGATCCTATCCGGAAATCCTGCATCCTTTATGTTTTGCCAGCATACGTCATGAAAAGCTTTAGAGCGGTTAGAAGTGCCCATCCCGTCCAATTGTACTACCACAAAGCCGAGCTCGGCCAATTCATGTAAAAACCTGTAACGAAAATCCGAATTGAATACCTTCGGGGCATGTGAGCTGTGCGGGCCTGCATAGATTAATTCTATAACCGGATACTTCTTTTTGGGATTGTAATTCATAGGACGGACAATGATTCCGTAAATATCCGTTTCATTATCACGTGCTTTGGAAACGAATACTTCCGGTGCTTTCCACCCAATTTTCGTTAATGCGCTGATATCTGCTTTCTCTATTTCCTGTATAATCTTCCCGTCAGCAGCACTTCTTAAATTGGTTACCGGTGGCAGGTCCACTCTCGAGTAAGTATCTACAAAAAATTGATAATCCGATGAAAATGAAGCCGAATGTGTACCATTTTCGTTGGTCAGGGCTGTCAAACCGTTACCATCAAAACCAACTCTGTAATATTGAATCAAATAGGGATCTTGGCCCTTCTCTTTTCCGCTTCCTTCGAAAATAATCGTTCGCGCTTTTTCATCCACTTTCACTACTTTACGCACTACCCATTCTCCTTTTGTGATCTGATTTTTGACTTTTCCGGTCAATCCGTCATACAGATACAGGTGATTCCAGCCATCACGTTCCGAAGCCCATATCACTTCCTTTCCATCATTCGCGTCAAAACGATATTTTTTGCCGCTGTAATCAATAAACGTCTTGCTTGATTCAGCAATGAGGTCTTTTGCCTCGCCGCTCTCTCCGTTCACTTCGATTACCTTATAAGCCTGATGACCTCTTTCGTTGTATTCAAACGAAAATCCACGACTGTCATTCCACCATTTTGGATTGGTGGTAGCATATTGGTGTCCCATGGAAGTCTTTACTGCCACATGTTTACGGGAATCAATCACAAATAAATGTGCTTCCTTTTGGGGAAGTGCATCTCCCGGTTTCAGGTAATTACGGGAATGGAGTTTAGGCTGAAACTGATCAGCTGGTGTCGATTCGATAAAATAAATCAAATGAGGTTTATTGGGGCGTATTTTGAAAGTTGCCAGTTTCTTCGAATCCGGCGACCATGCCAATGCGGCTGAATAATGTTCTCCCTCCGAACCGTCAAAGCTCAGTGCAAATTCAGGTTCCGATTTATCGGCCTTCTGCACATATACATTATAATTTTTTACAAAAGCTATCGATTTGCCATCCGGTGAAGTTACGGGCGTACGATTGTCCTCCCCGCCTCCGTCACCCCAGTAACGACCTCTCCGGAAGTCAGGTCTTTTGGCCGTTTTCTCAACTTTATAAGATGCCAGATCACATTTCCAGTTTTCATCCAGGTATTCAAACTCGACAACTTTCCCCTTGTCTGTGAACCGAATGGCTGTAAAAGGCAGGCTATCCGGTTTCACATTGCTTTTGCTTGCCTCCGCTAATGCTTTAGCCAATTTTTCATGGTCAAAAGCGGAAGCTTTAGTCTTGGTTGTAGCATCGACTATAACAAATTTCTTCCCGCCGGAAGTAGGGTTAGCATACCAGAATTTGTGCTCATTCTCAATCCATTGAAAAGTGGAAGGTGCATTGTAGACTTTGTTGTCCATCGTCTGTTTTACAACCTCTGCACGTTGATAATCTTCCTTCTTGCCCTGCGCGAGGAGGGTTGTTCCTGTGCTCAACAGACAGGCTGTCAAAATGGAAAACAATGGATAATGTGTGCTTCCGGAGAACACACGCAGACCGGGTAAAAATAACATAAGGATTTTAAGGGTTAGAACAGGTAATTACAGCCACTGTGAATGCTTTGTATACATAGGGCAAACGTATGAAAACCAAAGCCATTCTTAACACAATGATAATAAAACCAGCGCTGCGTTAATCGATTAAAATTAACGTTTAATCATACGATTTTAACCTGGACCAGACCGCTGAAAAACAACCACTTGTAAATCCCGGAAATCAAATGAAAAAACTAACTATCATCCTATTTGTGCTTATCAGCGTTCTCTCATACGGTCAGGGAACGATCCGGGAAAGTTTACTTGTGAAAAGCAAGTCGATGGGAAAAGACATCAAATACAATATTTATTTGCCTGCCGACTACGATAAAACCAACCGTAGTTACCCAGTATTGTATCTGCTGCACGGTTATTCTGATGACGAAACAGGCTGGACGCAATTTGGTGAAGCCGGACGTATTGCAGATGAAACCATCAAAAGTGGTATTGCCCCTGCTATGATCATTGTGATGCCTGACGCCGGTGTAACGTTCTATATCAACAATGCCGACGGGAAACAGAAGTATGAGGATTTCTTTATCAATGAACTGATTCCTCACGTCGAAGCCACATACAGGGCAAGAGCAAAAAAAGAGTTCAGAGGAGTAGCCGGGCTTTCCATGGGAGGCTACGGAACGATGATCATGGCACTCAAACATACCGAATTATTCGCTGCTGCAGCTCCGTTGAGTGGTGCTTTCTGGACGGATGACGATATAGCCGGAATGCCTGCAGAACGTTGGGACGGTCTTTTTACAGGACTTTTTGGTAAAGGTGCCGGCAAAGAGCGTCTTTCAGAAAATTGGTACAGAAATTCGATTTTTAAAATTATAGAAACAACGCCCGTTGAAAAGCTGAAGTCTGTAAAGTATTATATTGATTGTGGTGATGACGACTTCCTGATCAAAGGCAATATGACGCTTCACGACGCCCTGATTGACAAAGCAGTACCCCATGAATTTCGTGTACGCGACGGTGGCCATACCTGGACTTACTGGCGGACTGCATTGCCGGAAGTGATGAAGTTTGTTGGACAAAGTTTTATCAGATAAGGGCTGAAATTCGGCAAAAAGTGTCTGTCTGTTTAAAATGACGGTCATAAATGACTACCTTCAAATCTACACCGAAGGTTATTCCATATGAAATTTTCTATTCGTCAGTCACTATATCCCATCCTGCTTTTGTTGGCCGTTGTGTATTTCGGCTCCTGTAGTAACGCTGTAAAAGTATCCAATTCAAAACTGATTGGCCTTAAAAACAGCTAATGTACGCCGAATGTATCGTACCAGCTAACAGCAGATTTATGGAACGATGCCCGTCGGGTTGATTTGTCAGACACAAAATTGAATGAGCACGACCAGCTCATGTGCAAAATACTGGGGATCAGCGAACCTGTCAAAAAATTGATCAACCGATCTGACCGCAAAGCCGATTCACTTTCATTGGAAAGATTATCATTACTACAAAGTATCACCGGAAGGATACGTATTGCTCAAACTGAACTCCAGGCCATAGCAGCTGAACTGGATTGCGAAGGTGAACGGGCAGATATGGCGGGGGCTTATCTTGAAAATCTGGACGATAAAAGAAACCGGAATTACACTGTTGCTTCGGTAATTGTAGCGTCACTAACGACCGTGGCCACGGTGGTCGTATCAGGGGATGCTGCTCAGACAGCAGTGGGTGTAGGCGGTGGTTTGCTCAGTGCCGGATTAGGGGCAGTAACTATTAAACCCAAAGGACATCAGCTTGAGTTTTTTCACGAACGAAATCTTTTACGTTCAATCTGGACGGACACCGAAACAAATACCGATTACCCGGGTTTTGTATGGAGAATGCTGAATGAAAGACAATTTAGTAACAAAGGAGACAAGACCTTATCTCAAAGTATCAAAAACAGATGGGTTGAATTCGAATTTGACGGAGAAAATACCGGCAAAAAACAGGACTTGATTTTCGGCAATGGTGGCATTTACCGCGCAGACGATTTCCAGACACGTTCTTCTCTGATCAATCAAATGCAATCCACCATACGCTCGATTAACCAGGATTTGATGAGCCTGGTGGTTTATATTGAAAGCTTGTAACAAAAAACAGAGAACCTGCATCAATGTGCAGGTTCTCTGTTTTTAAATATTGAACTGATTTTCAAATCAACTCACTACAAGGTTTCTTTCAACCAGCTAAAAAATTCACGTTGCCAGACAATCGCGTTTTGCGCATTGAGTACCCAGTGATTTTCATCCGGAAGGTATAGCAATTTGCTTTTGATGCCTTTCAACTGTACAGCCTGGAAAGCCTGTAAACCCTGCTCAATAGGAACACGGTAATCTTTTCCTCCCTGGATGATGAAAATAGGCGTATTCCATTTATCTACGAAGTTACTCGGTGACTGGCTGAATGAGCGTTGTGCAACTGCGTTCGACTTGTCCCAGTAGTTTCCGCCTTTTTCCCAGTTTTCGAAGAACATTTCATCCGTTGTTCCATACATACTTCTGAAATCGAACACCCCGTCGTGGGAGATAAATGTTTTGAAGCGACCATTGTGTTGTGATTCCAAAGCAAAAACAGAGAAACCACCGAAACTCGCACCCACACAACCCAGTCTTGACTTATCAACATAAGGCTGTTTCGCCTCGGCATCGATAGCGCTCAGGTAATCCTTAATCACTTGTCCACCCCAGTCTTTACTTACCTGCTCGTTCCATTTGGTACCATGGCCCGGCATACCGCGACGGTTTGGCGCAACGACGATATAGCCCTGAGAAGCCATTAACTGAAAATTCCAGCGGTAAGAGTAAAACTGCGTCAATGCAGACTGCGGTCCTCCCTGGCAATACAACAGCGTCGGATATTTCTTCGATGGATCGAAGCCCGGAGGATAGATCACCCAAACCAGCATTTTCTTACCATCCGTAGTTGTAACCCATTTCCTTTCTGTTTTACATACACCCAGGCCTGCGTACACTTCGTCATTGACATGTGTCAGTTGCTTCATTGCACCGCTTTCAATATCAACTGAATACAGTTCTGCAGCGTGGTTCATATCTGTGCGGGATACGATCAGAGTATTACCTACCTGTCCGTAAACACCACCGATGTCAAAATCACCTTTGGTAACCTGAGTGATCACAACAGCCATTTTGGTAAGCCCGGGATAGTTCACTCTGAACAACTGAACCGTTCCGTCCGTGGCTGCCCAGAAGAACAAGGAGCGGCCGTCTTCAGCCCATTTGAATCCATCTACATGGATATCATCACGCTGTTGCGTCAGGTTCAATTTGGTTCTTCCGTCACTCACAACCAGATCCTGCTTATCTGCCTCGTATCCGTCACGCTTCATTTGCAGGTATGCCAGCTGTCCTTTTTCGTTATAGGCAGGCGCTACATCATAACCTTTGTTCTCTTCTGTCAGATTTCTCGTTGTCCCTTTTTCAACATCATATTCGAAAAGATCAGTATTCGTACTTACTGCGTAATCTGTACCGAATTTCTTTTTGGTCACATACAATACCTTTTTGCTGTCAGGACTCCATATAAAATCTTCATCACCACCGAAAGGTTTTTGAGGACAATCAAATTTTTCGCCCTTCATGATATCTTTCGCCTCTCCTGCCTTACCATCTACCAAGGGAGCCACGAACACGTGATCGAATTTGCCATCTTCCCAGGTATCCCAGTGTCTGTAGTTAAGTGAGGTGAATACATAGGCGTCCGATTTTGGAAGGTCTTTGTATTTATCAGCGCCTGTTATATCGACTTCATGTACAGGAGCACTGCTGATGATATATTTGCCATCCGGCGAAATACGGTCATTCACAAGAAGCTCATCTGCATTTTTAATTTCCTCTGCAGTTCCGCCTGTTAATGGTATACGATAGGTTTTCCGGTTGGTTTTGTTGGTCTCCAAATCCGGCGTTCCCACAGAATAAATCACATATTTCTTATCTTTTGAAATACCCGATGCCGACACTCTACCCAATTTCCAGAGCTGTTCTGCCGAAAGGTTTGTTTGTGCATTTGCTACCAGTGACATGATTGCCAGCCCGACGCAAAACCATAGTTTTTTCATACAATTATTGATGATAGTTAAATCCGGCGAACCGGAAGCATTATAATGTGTGAAATTACAGGGTCGTGGGGAGGAATCAAAAAATTTAGATTATACGGGGAGCTTTAAACGCAGAGTTCGATGGGGGTAAACCGCAGAGTTACTCGGAGTTTTCTTTCACAGAGGTAAACAAGAAAGAGTTTCACAGAACATATCAAAATCTCTGTGAAACTCTTTATAACTCTGTACTTCTCTGTGTAACTTAAATCATTTAGACAGCGATGCAGGAGCATCTTTGGGATCTGCGCCCCATTTTTTATTTGGATCCGGACCCATTTCTAACACCAGTTTCCCGCCTTGTGTCAGTTCCTGATGTGACAGGTAGGTTCTGGAGAAAGGTTTTCCATTCAATTTTGCAGATTGTATATAAGGTGATTTTTCTGAAACATTTTTGGCTTCAATCACAAACTGTTTCCCTTTTCCTGTTTGCAATCTGACCTCCTTGAAGACGGGACTACCCAGCACGTAATCCGGTGTGCCCGGCGTTACCGGATACATGCCAATCATACTAAAAGCCAGCCATGCCGACATTTGTCCTCCATCTTCATTTCCACTCAAACCGCCCATTCCGGTATCATATTCTTCGTAAATAATTTTACGGACCCATTTTTGCGTTTTCCATGGTTCGCCTGCATAAGCATACAAATAGGCGATCTGGTGGTTGGGCTCATTGCCATGCCAGTAATGTCCCTGCTCAAAAAGCGTGTCCAGCTTGTTGGTAAAGGCTTTATTACCACCCATGATTTTGGCTAGTCCGGCGACGTCCTGCGGAACAA
>DASYHR010000030.1:0-2255 GCA_035998385.1 Dyadobacter sp.
CATGGTAGCCAAAAAGGATTTATTTCCGCACCAGTTGTCAGGTGGACAACAACAACTTGTAGGGGTAGCGCGTGCCATTGTTCACAATCCTAAGGTGATTTTTGCTGACGAACCAACAGGGAATCTGCATTCGGAACAGGCGATTGAAATCATGGAATTGTTTCAAAAACTGAATAAGGAAGATAAAGTAACCATTGTACAGGTAACACATTCAGAAACCAACGCCACCTATGGAAACAGGATTGTGCGATTGAAAGACGGGTGGCTTGCCTAGCAGCAATGGGCATGGGGCAAAGGCCATAGGAACGCGCGCCTGACCGAGCCCGATAAAAGAAATAATAATCTATTAGCCATGAAATATTTATTGCTCGTTTTGAGCTTGTTGCCAGGCGTTTTGCAGGCACAAGCCAGGCTCAGTATGCACGAATGCGTAGCACTTCTGACCAAAAATAACCTGGTTTACAAACAAGGAAGCCTACAGGCTGAGTCTGCCGAGGCACAGCTTAAGCAGGTGAGGTCGCAGATTTTGCCGCAAATCTCAATCGGTTCCAACAACAGTGTCAATCTCGGGCGTAGTATTGACCAGTATACCAACGAGTATATTGATCAGGTTTACAACTACAGTTCTATAGGCGGCGGTTTTCAGATGCCTGTTTTCCAGGGTGGGAAGTTGCAGAATCAGATACGACAGAACGTTCTGCTTAAAGAGTCTGCTCACGAAAACCGCACAGCCGTATTAAACCAGCAGGTAGCATTGTTGATGCAGGGATATGTGAATGTGCTGGCTACAAAAGCGCTGTTTGAAGCCGCGGGACAGCAGGTTGCGTCATCTCAGATTCAGGTTGATCGGGTCGAAAAGCAGGTGAATGCGGGCGTGTTGGGAAACAATACCCTGTATGAAATTAAAGCACAGCTTTCCAATGATAAGTTTGCGGAAGTAACAGCTTTGAATAATTACCGCACGGCACGGCTTGCTTTGTTTCAGCGGATCAATATTCCTGCAGATGATAGCCTCGTGCTCGAGCCTTTGACACCTTTGAAAACTGAACAAAATGCTGTGACAGCTTCAGGATTGTTTGAGTTTGCTCAGATCAATTTTCCGGAAGCCAGAAGCGCCGAATTGTATCGCCAAAGCTTTGGTTATCAGGTTAAATCTATTAGAGCCGATAATTTTCCTTCCCTATCCCTGGGTGCTGACTTTGGTGCATTTTACGCATCTACCAACAAGAAACTTGATTATTTCAATCAGCTGAACGCGACCCGGAATGGCTCTATGAATCTGCGGCTCAACATTCCGATCATGGGGAGATGGGTGACACGGCCACGTGTAGAGTTTGCAAAAGTGCAGGAACGACTGGCGCAAAATCAGCAGGAAACGACAAAACAGATATTGCGACAGGCGATTGAAAAGGCTGTGCTTGATATGAATGCGGCTACTGATAAATTTTCTGCTGCACAGGGTCAGGCTGAATCACTTGCGGCCAGTTTCACTGTCGTAGAAAGTAAGTTGAATGCCGGAACCGCCAATATTTTCGAATACTCACTGGCAAAGGCTAATCTCGCCAGAGCGGAAGCAAACGCGATTCAGGCCCGATACGAATATCTGATGCAACAGAGATTACTACAATATTATCAACAGGGAAACTGGGACGGCGTGTTTTGATAAGGTGTTAGGTGTTAGCGGCTAGCTTTTAGCTGTAAGCTTTTACCTGGAACTGCAAATCAGTAAGGAGATATAAATTTTTTAAAATAGATATGTTAAAAAAATGCTTGCCGCAGTATGCGGTTGAGGATAATAAAGGCTAAAGCTAATCGCTAACAGCTATTAGCTAACAACAGTTAGGTTAAATTTTGGTATCGGTAGTATTTAGAGGCATCCACATGAGGGTGTCTCTTTTTTTCTATTCGATGTAAAAAAAGTTAAATCGTTATTAGGTTACAAAATTGATATTATATTGCCGCATCTTATCAAACTAATATTACGTATGAGGAAATATTTTCTTTTAGCCGTACTCGGTTATTTATCAATTTATAACCCTGTCCAAGCTCAGTTGGAGAAGGGGACAAGGTACTTAGGGGCAACGATTGGAATCTCCGGAGCAAATACTTCTACCACCAGCGAATCAAGTAGCGAATATAAACAAGGACGCATAATTTTAAGTCCATCATTGTCTGCAGGGAAATTTGTGAAAGACAATTTTCTTTTGGGATTGACTATAGGTACTGGAATTGATCTACTGACAATCAAACAGGGA
>DASYHR010000042.1:0-15600 GCA_035998385.1 Dyadobacter sp.
TGAAAAGTAGGAAGGATGAGAATTTGGCTTGTCATTTTGATAGCTGGTACCTTCTTGGCTTCATGTATCAATGTCTGTGCTCAGTCGGTAAATGCCTTCACGTTTGAACACATAACTGTGGACGAAGGGTTGGCGCACAGCGACGCGATGGCTGTAAGCCAGGACTCGAATGGTTTCATATGGATAGGCACCAACAATGGAATCAACCGGTACGATGGCTACGAATTGAAGAAATACGAACTCTACAATCCACGGCGAGGCGGACTTTCCAGTAACAGGATTCGCACCCTTCACAGCGGACGGGCCGGCTACATATGGGCAGGAACTGAGCGTGCAGGGCTCTTCTACTATGATCCTGCCAATGATGTTTTCAAAAATGTACTGGCCTTAACGAAGTCGCAGCATCTGAAGCAGGTGTTGGGTCAGATCAACCAGACTTCCGTAAGAGCCGTAATTTCTGATCAAAATGGACGTGTATGGGTGGGAACGCAAGACTATGGCGTATTTGTATGTTCGTTCGACCGTTCGAATCAGATCGTTGGTGTGGATCGCGTACGCTTGGCCGTTTCCGGTAAGAAGGATTTTGATATTACCAGTTTGCAGATGGATCAGCACGGGAAAATGTGGATCGGTACACTGGGAGGCGGTCTGTGGCAGTTTGATGCTGATCAATTGAAAGAGGGTGATGGAGGTTATTTCGGCAAAAAAGTGCTTTCCTGGAAAGAAGACGATGTGCGCGCTTTGTATCAGGACCGAAACGGTGATTTCTGGATTGGATCGGATCAAAAAGTATACAAAATCAGGAAGAGTGATATAGGAAACGGGCAGCCCGGTTTTGTTCCTTTGAATACAATATTCCGGGGTGTACAGTGCTTTTTTATGGATTCATCCCGACGATTATGGGTTGGAACAAACTCCGGCCTGATGATGACGGAGGGTACGAAGGGGGAGGCCGGTATTTATTCCTTTCGCACTTTTTTACCATCCGACGGAGATCCCAAAAGTATCAATTCCGGTCGCATTCATCAGATTCTGGAGGATTCGTTCAGCAATCTTTGGCTGGCAGCTTCGTCAGGCGGAGTTAACAAGGTTCGGCTCAACCCGGGACATTTCGCCGTATTAAGTCGTGATGCTTTTCAAAAAAGTAGTTTACCGAACAATTACGTGAATGTGATTCGTAAGGATGAGCAACATAATCAGCTATTTATCGGAACCCGGAATGGATTTTCGCGGTATAATCCTGACGATCGGCATTACGATAATTTTCTGAACCGGGAATTACAGGGAAATGTAACAGGCGTGGACGTCGCTTCGCTGTATGTCGGAAATCAGGCTGTGTGGGTTGGCACCAGATACAACGGATTGTATCTGCTCGATCGAAAATCGGGAAAGAATCTGCGAAGTATCCCGTCAGCAGTCGGTTTTAAACCATGGAATTACGTCAGTATCGAAAGTATTGTCGCCGACAAATATCAGCAAGTCTGGGTGGGTACTACAGAAGGACTTCTGCTTTATGATCAGAAAGGGAATCATGTCCGTTCATTTCACATTGACAATAGCACTTTGCCATCTCATCAGTTTACCTATCTGTTGTATGACAATCGGGAGGATGTTATATGGGCAAGCACTGCGGATTCTGGTGTGTTGAAACTGAAAGTGAATAAATCCTCACTTCAGGTGCTCAACCATTTCAAGCACAACCCCATAGACGAGAATAGTCTGAAAGTAAATTATGCATGGCCTTTATTGCAGGATAAGTCTGGCCATATATGGGTGGGCACGATCGGTGGCGGACTGCACAGGCTGGTGAAGGAGAAGGAACAATACCGGGTCGAAAGGTTTTACCAATGGTTGCCGGAAAATGACATCGAAAGTATACTGGCCGATGAGAAAGGTAATTTGTGGATCGGAGGGGCGGGCTTATTCCGGTTCAGGCCGGATACCAAAAAGTATGTGCATTATGATGTGAGTGACGGACTTCAGAGCAATTCTTTCAAAGTCGGCTCTGCGTATCATTCCGCCGATGGCACAATGTATTTCGGAGGAACAAATGGACTGAATTATTTCAAACCTGAAATGATCAGGGCAAATCCGCATGCGCCGGTTGTACACATTACCCGACTCAGAGTGCTGAACAGAAATCCCGAAATGGGAGAAAATGATCCGGGTAGTTCTATGGTAACCCGATCGTTCTCTGATCCTCAGGGTGTTACGATCAAAGCATCGGAGAATGATTTTTCTTTTGAGTTTGTAGGTCTGAATTACAGCAATCCTCAAAAGCAACGATACGCCTATTTTCTGGAAGGTTACAGCTCCGATTGGGTGCAACTTCCCGATGGCCAACGGGTTGCAAGTTTTGCCAATATCCCTGCCGGTACCTACGTATTTAAAGTAAAGGCGAGTAATGGTGAAGGGGTGTGGTCGGCAAAGCCGGCTGAAGTAAAAGTGGTTATTCTACCGCCGTGGTATAAAACCTGGTGGGCTTATATGGCTTATGCGCTGATCACCTTCGGTACTTTGTTACTTTACAGAAAGCTGACTTTGAGTCAATTGAAATTGAAAAACAGCATTGCATTGGAAAAGCTGCATGCTGAAAAAGAAAAGGAAATAGCTGAAGTGAAGATCAATTTTTTCACCAACGTCTCGCACGAGTTTCGTACGCCTTTAACGCTGATTTTAGGTCCGATGCAGGAGTTTATGGCTGCTTTGGATGAGTCGGGTGAGATGAAGAGCAAGGTGGAAATGATGCATAAGCAAACGCAGAAACTGCTGAACCTGGTGAATCAACTTTTGAGTTTCAGAAAAGTGGAAACAGGAAATGAAACCCTGTCGGTGATTGAGGATGATATTCTGGAATTTATCAATGAAATTTTCCTCATTTTCAGGCTAAAAGCTGATGAGTGTAATATTCGCTATGACATAATGCTTCCCGGGCAAAAGCTGAAGCTGTTTTACGATCCGGATAAAATCGAAATTATTCTTACTAATTTGTTGTCAAATGCCTTCAAGTATACCGCTGAAGGCGGAGAAGTATCGGTAGATGTACAGGTGAGGGGTGACGGGAAGAGGGACGCTGTTTTCCTGGGTGGCGAACTTTCAGACAATTACCTTGAAATAGCAGTAAAAGACTCCGGATCCGGGATTGGTGTACATGATCTGCAAAGAATTTTTGATCCCTACTATCAGGTTGCTGGTCTTACATCCATGAAAGGTACCGGGATAGGTTTGGCACTTGTGAAGCAGTTTGTCGATAGTCACTTCGGAACCGTGTCTGTCACGAGCAAACCAGGTGAGGGAAGTGCGTTTGTTGTGAAGTTGCCTTTTGGCAAAGCACATCTTTCTGCAGAGCAGATATCGGACAAAAAACAGGTTTCATTCATTTTACCCAGAGAAGAGCAGCATACTTTACCCTCATCGCGTTCTGAGCCAAATTCTGGAAACCGTTATAAAATGCTGATTGTGGAAGACAATGCGGATCTGAGAACATACCTCAGTGATTTGTTTGGATCGGCCTTTGAAGTCTTTTCGGCGGAGGACGGGCTCGATGGCTGGAGTAAAATACCAGAACTGCAACCGGATTTTATATTGAGCGATGTAATGATGCCGGGGATGAATGGGCTGGAACTTTGTAAAAAAATAAAGAGTAATCCTAAAACTGCGCACATTCCGGTAGTGTTGCTTACTGCGAGAGTTGCCGCGGTTCAGGAGCTGGAAGGTTTGGAAACCGGTGCCGATGACTATATTCAGAAACCTTTTAACCCTCGGATCCTTAAGGCGAAGGTAAATGCAGTGTTACTAAACAGAAATAAGTTACATCAATATTACCAGCGAAGTATTTTGCTTCAGCCTGCTGAGATTGTAATCCCTGATGAAGACAGAAATTTTCTCGAAAATGCAATGAAACTCGTGGAGCACAATCTCACTAATCCTGATTTTAACGTACAAAGTCTGGTCAGTATGATGGGCATGAGCCAGTCGGTTTTTTATAAACGTGTGAAAAGTATCACGGGGCAGTCTGTGATTGAGTTTATTAAAGATATTCGTCTGAAACGTGCGGCGCATCTGCTTGCAAACGGACATGCCCGGGTTTCTGAAATTGCGATGATGGTTGGAATAGAGGATCCAAAGAACTTTCGTGTGTCGTTCCAGAAGATTTACCACATGTCGCCATCGCAATATGCCCGCGAACACCGACAAAATATCAGGGATGAAAATACGACAGAGTAAAGATTTTCGTTTTCGATATTGAATTGCCGAACGGGCACAATTTTAGTATACACATCCAAAAAATCACAAACTGGAAAAAAATGAAAAAGGTATTGATTATTGCAGCGCTTATCGCCGGGTCTACATTAAGCTATGCGCAGGAAACAACAGCTGAAAAAGCCAAAGCAACTTCTCATAAAGTAGGAGAAGAGGTTAAAAAAGATGCCAAAATTGTTGGCAATGGCGTTAAAAAAGGAGCCGAAAAAGTAGGTGAAACTGCTGAAAAGGGCTACGACGCATCAAAAAAGGGTGTGAAGAAAGGCGCCAAGGCAGTCGGTGAAACCGCTGAAAAAGGCTACAAGGCTTCGAAAAAGGGAGTCAACAAAGCAGCAGCCAAGATTGAAGAAAAAACAGACGACAATAAGTAAAAAATAAAGCCCGGTGTTTCGACATCGGGCTTTATTTCTTTAGACCGATCGATCAATCCAGAGCCACCCGGTATTCCGGATCATCCATAATATTTACTTCAATGACAGACGAAGCATTATGAAGCAGGCGTCTGCAGTCTTCGCTTAAATGTTTCAAATGAAGTTTCTTCCCTTCTTTGGCATAACTTTCGGTCAATTTATTTACAGCTTCTATTCCTGACATATCGGCTATACGGCTGTCTTTGAAATCGATGATGACGGTTTCAGGGTCATTGGTAATGTCAAACTTTTCGTGGAAAGCGCTAACCGATCCGAAGAAAAGCGGCCCATAAATTTCATAGTATTTCGCTCCATTCTCTACATATTTTCTAGCCCTGATCCGCTTCGCACTTTCCCAGGCAAAAACCAATGCAGAAATGATGACACCAATCAACACAGCAAGTGCCAGATTATGCAGGAAAATAGTAATGAGTGCGACCAGAATGCCTACAAAAATATCCTGACGCGGCATTTTGTTGATAATCCTGAAACTGGACCATTCAAAGGTCCCTATCGCGACCATGATCATAACGCCGGTAAGCGCGGCCATAGGTACCAGATCGATGATCGGTGAGGCAAACAAAATGATAAACAGGATCGTGAGGGATGCTATAATGCCGGACAGACGTGTTCGGGCTCCGGCCGACAAGTTCACGAGTGTTTGTGCAATCATCGGGCAACCGCCCATGCCGAAGAAAAAGCCATTAAGAATATTGGCACCTCCCTGTGCCAGGCTTTCACGGTTACCGTTGCCTCTGGTTCCCGTAATTTCATCAACCAGATTTAAAGTGAGCAAACCTTCTGTAAGTCCCACGCCTGCCATGATCAGGCCGTATGGAAATATAATCTGAACGGTTTCAAATGTGAAAGGAACGGATGGAATATGAAATGGAGGGATGCCACCGGCCACAGAGGCGATATCTTTCACCAGGCGCGTATCAATCTGAAAGCCCAGTACCACAAAAAACACGACAATAATTGCAACCAGTGACGGCGGAACTGCTTTTGTTATTTTAGGGAGAAGTGCTGTAATGGCGATGGTGAGCAAAACAAGCCCTGCCATAGTTATGAGTGGTGCTCCCTGCATCCACGAGTCGGATCCCGCTTCGCTTACTTTAAATTGATCCACCTGCGCCATAAAAATGATGACCGCCAGGCCATTTACAAATCCATACATAACCGACTGTGGCACGAGACGGATGAACTTGGCCAGTTTGAAAATACCAACCAGAAGCTGGAAAACACCGGCCAATGCCACTGCAGCGAAAACATATTCAATACCGTGAGAATTCATCAGCGCGATGAGCACAACGACAGTCGCACCTGCTCCTCCGGAAATGAGGCCTGGTCTTCCGCCGAAAACCGAAGTGACCAGTCCCATAATAAACGCCGCATACAAGCCGCTTAGCGGAGGAAGTCCGGCGAGAATGGCAAATGATAACGATTCGGGTATCATCGTCATAGCGACGGTGAGCCCTGCAAGGATTTCGTTTTTGTAATTGATCTGTTGACGAAAATTGAACAGATTGAGGTAAGACTGCATGCGGAAATCAGAATTCACATTTTTCTGCGAAATTACTGGTTTTTCCTTTTGCAAAGCATATAAGTACTTTTCGAAATACGAATAAATAAAAACGCCCTGATCATAGGATGAATCAGGGCGTTGAAAGTGACTTATTTAATCAGCCTTGTTACAGTGCCATCCTTGTAACTAAGCAAATAATAAGTATTGTCACTACCTCTGGTGATATCTGTTGGCATATTAACTTTGTCAAAAAGAACGTTGCCGTTTTCATCAAGTACTTTACCTGTATTTGGAGTGAAACCCATCCCAAATACACCATACTGAATAACAACCGGTTTTTTATCAGCAGATAGTGTGAGGCCGGTAAGTGTAGTGAAGCCCGTTTTGTACTCGCTCACGTGACCAAGTCCATCCACTTTATAAATTTTGGCATCTCCGGCAGCGAAAGGAAATCCGGTTAGCGTGGTGACAATAAAACTGCTTCCGTCATAAACAATCCCTGTTGGTACAGCTTCTGCGCCTTTCATAGTTTTAGGAAAGACAGCAAATTTAGTAAGCTCTCCTGTGTTCTTGTTTCTTTTTATGATGGCATTAGCACCTGCATCAACAATGTAAAGATCATCATCTCCGCCGTGTACCAGGTCATACGCATTAGAATTCAAAGGATTGGTTAGCGCAAGACTTTTGACATACGTACCAATGTCCTGCACTTGCAAAGAGCTCCACTTGACAGCCGGATCTCCCGTTTTGAATCCTGAAACATCTGCGGTGTAGAGCATACCGCTTACGCCATGTAAAATATAAAGTTTGCCGGCACGGTATAGCAAATGGCTGATTCCTTCAATGGAACCGTTGGCGAATACAGATGGTAAGTTTGCGAGAAATGTAGTTTTTTTACCTGTTGGAGTAAACATGGATACGCTTGCGTCATCGGCACCTGTACCCGCTTCTGCAACCCATAAATTTTCATTGTCATCAAGTGCAAATCCGATAGGGGAGGCAAGCCCGGCCAGAAACGGGACCTGGGACAGTTTCGTAGGCGCAGTTGTTGGTACCTGGTGGTCGACACAGCCAATAAACAACAGTGTAAAGCTGGCGATTACAATTGTGGAGATCAGTTTTTTCATTACGTTAATTTGGGTTTTGTGAATTTTAGTTAAAAATAAGTTAGCTATAATCCTAAAACTTAACTTTATCCATTTTTACTGCAATAAAGTTACTTAACGGTAAATTACTTTTTTATATAATCGGTTTTTGGCAATGTAATGATTGTCAGTAGCTATGAGGAGTAATAATTAGTCTTCCATAAGTTGAGCCATTTTGGATCGTAATTCCACAATGTTACTGACGCCCAGCTTGGCAAATATGGTCGCTTTCACAGTACTTACGGTAGAAGATTTCAGGCCGAGGATCATCGCAATTCCAGATGTTCTTTCACCATCGCTTATTAATCTGGCTATTTCAGACTCACGTAAAGACAGTAAGCCTGGTGTTTTGAGAGGGATTTTGCGCTGAATCACCTGCTCTATGATATGTTGCTGCACTGATTTACATAGGTAACTTTTGCCTTCCAGCACCGTGTTGATACATTTTACAAATTCCTGCTCGCTGCAATTCTTGTCCAGATAAGCATCAATTTTAGCTCGTAGTCCTTTCAGGGCTTTGGTATAGTTGGTATTTTCTTCATAAATCACCAGTGGAGAGGCTGGATACAGAGATTTCAATTTGCCAGCCAGCATGAAACCTTCTCTTTCATGAATGTTTTCCAAATGTATCATGATTACATGTGGAACGAAGTGTACGAGAGCGGTTTCGACGCCTGGTCCTGAATTTCTTTCCAATACTTCCAGGTTTGGGAAATTATGTCGGAGAATATGAGTCAGCCCTTTTCGGTATATAAAGTGATCATCGATGATGGCAATGCGTAACATAATATAGTATGGTGGGTTAGATCTTAACGTGGATCGATTGATGCTGATACATGATAAGCCTCAGACCAGCGTTCGGGCAAGGTCAGAATCAGACTTAGATGATCAGATCGGTAATTTCAGTAATCGTTTTCTCTATTTGGCCAGAGGTATTTGCATGTGATCGCGATTGACTTCACTTCGCAGATAATGTGTGAATACCGGTTTTTTTGCCTCTGTCAGTCGCGGCAAGGGAAGGTTGAGGATTTTTTTGTTGAGTTTCAACATAATGAATTTTCGTAAAGTTGAGGGATGCATATTTAGCTCGCTGATCTTGATTTTACCTACCAAAACATGCTGTTTTCCAAAAGTAGCGCATAAATTTAAATGTACCTATACAATATACGTAAAATTTTTAATCGTGCAGTTACAAATGATACTACAAAGAAAAATGACACCAATCGTCGTAAAAAAGGTGGTGGCGATGTAACATGATTTTTTAAGCTTAATTGCTTTTGTTATGCTGATTTACTCTCCATTTTGTAATAGCAATAACTACATCCAATGGTAGCGGTTTGTTGTGAGGAAGCTGGATAGATCCTTTTCCGGTTTTGTAACCAGAGAGATCGATAGTAAAATCACGCGGGTCTGCGGGAGCCGGATAAAAACCTATGTGATTTTTAAAGGCGGCAAAGTGAACAAGGTTCCCATTCCATACAAAAGTGGGCATTCCATATTTGATTGCCTCTGTTGCTTCGGGAACGATATCTTGTATGGTTGAGCGGATCTCTCTGAGGCGCAACTGTACGTCCTCCGGAAATTCTGCAATGTAGGCGTCAATAGTGAGTGGCGTGTGCATGGTGGCAATAAGTGATAGTTGAGAACATACGTATCTAAAGCTTTGACGTAGTAATATTATAGAAAATCTGTTGATTATACATTCCGGATTGAATTATGTCTTATTATAGAATAGAATTAATCATGGCTTCACACAAGTTTCGTATTTTTGAGGATGACGTTCTTAGTTGCAAATCAAAAGTACACCACGCCGGTGATTAAAAAGAATCAGCCTGACGATTCTTTCAAGTTTCAAAACTTACCAGATCCAACCGGAGAATATCCTTTTCATTTGGTGCTCGATAAGGTTGTCGTTCCGGGAGACAGTGATCAACTTACTTTTCATATGGTAGGTGACACGGGCAGCCTTCGAAGTCCGGATTTTCAGAAACTGGTTGCCGGGCAGTTGGAGGATCAATTCACGGTGCAGTCAGGCCAGGCGAAACCTGCGTTTCTTTATCATTTGGGTGACGTAGTATATAATCATGGAGAATTGGAAAGGTTTGAAAAGCAGTTTTTTGTGCCTTACAAAAACTATCCTGCGCCTATCTTTGCCATACCAGGAAACCACGACAGCGATGTTAATCCGGATAATCCTGTGCCATACACCAGTCTCTCAGCATTTATGCGCGTGTTCTGCACGAATGAGGCGGGGGAGGTAGTATTTAGTGGCGGCAGCGCCAGGCATAGTATGGTTCAGCCTAATATGTACTGGGTTTTGGAAACACCGCTCGCGAATATCATCGGGCTTTATGGAAATGTGACGAAATACGGCATTATTACCACGCAACAAGAACAATGGTTTATTGAGCAGCTCAAATGGTCTGCCCTTGAGCATCCGGATAAAGCGCTGATTGTATGTATTCACCATGCTCCTTTTTCTGCGGATATCAACCATGGTTCCAGCGAACCTATGATCGAATTTTTTGAAAGAACATATAACGTGACGGGCGTCCGGCCTGATGTTGTTTTCAGTGGACATGTCCATAATTATCAAAGGTTCAGCAAAAAGTATGAAGACGGGGCAGAGGTGCCGTTCATTGTCGCCGGAGCAGGTGGTTATGACGAACTTCACGCCGTTGCGGAGATATCAGATGATCGGTTTACTGCTGAGAACTCATTGTTTGAAGGAGTAAAGCTTGAAAATTTTTGTGATACAAAACACGGTTTCCTAAAGGTAAATCTCTGTAGAATGTCGGGTGGGATTGAGCTTACAACTGAATATTATACCATCCCTCATGAAATGATTACTGAGGATTTTACTCCCGCTATGTTGTTTGACAAACACAGCATCAGAATCACGGCGAAACAGGGAATTCGATAACTTTTAGAATTGATCAGATTAAGCTCCTTACATTTTCATTTTAGAATGACATTGTAAGGAGCTTTTTGATAGATCATAACAAGTCTTAGTCATTTCTTACCAGCGACATTTTTTTCGCCAGTTCTATCGAATCCCTTACATTAAGCTTGTCAAATATTCTTCTTTTATAAGTACTGATCGTATTCTGTTTCAGGTTCAACACGTGAGCGATCTCCTTAGTCCATTTTCCTTCAATCAGTAATTGCATCACCTGCAGTTCACTTGGTGTTAATTGGTTGAGGTTTTGCTTAGGCTCGCCTATGTTGGCCAGTAAAGTTTGTTGCACCGCATAACTCAGGTATTTTTTGCCATCTGTCACCGTATTCAAAGCAGTCTTGAATTCTTCAGGTGACGCTTTTTTGGAAACGAAGCCGTCTGCACCTGCCTGTAGATAGGGCATAGCATACAAGTGTTCGTCGAACGCTGATTGTACCAGAATAAAAATTTCAGGCTGAATTTTGCGGATGATATCCATCATTTTCAAATTCTCACCCCCGGGCAGGTCGATATCCAGAATCACGAGATTGAAATCTTCTTTTTCGAGTAGTAGTCGTGCTTCAGGAAATGTGGTTGCGGTTTGGATTGTGGCCTCGGGATTAATGTCCTTTATGGTAAGTGTAGTTCCAATAATAAATAAAGGATGGTCTTCAACGATCAATACATTCATTGCAAAATTTCAAAAATGGATGGTAAAGTAAAGAGTCAAGTGGTTGTAATTGAGATTGTTATGTCTCAAACTTAACCTGCTTTGTATGGGTGCGGAATACTATTCCGGAGGTTGTGTGTAGCAACTTCAAAGTTCAGACTTTTAATTAACACTTTTCATAGAAATCACACTTGACGTATATAGAATAATAGCGACAATTTTTGTGAATTATTTTGTTGGTTGAGATTATCTTTTTGTTCACAAAGAATTTGCCAAAACCATTTGGAATAATAGTACACTCATTTCTAAACTGACTTGGATACTACCCATGACAATCTCAACGTCAGTCATTAATAAGCTGGTCAGATAGAATTTTGTAAAGGCTGTTTCGTGAAAAAATTATAAATTAATACGACGACCCTGTTTGTTCACGATGCGTGATTTCGATAGTAGTAGTCGTGACTTCTATAGCGTAGTATCTATTCTATTTTTGTGCAGATATATCTGTAATTGTTTGATTTACAGCAAAATTTGGTTGTTGTCCTCCATGAAACACTCTACTTTTGTGTCATAGAATCTTTTCGAAAACAAAAACTTTTTCTATTAACTCGTGGAGTGTAGGAGCTCTGTTATTTATTTAATTTATGAAAAAAATTATATCCTTATTTCTGGTTCTCGGATCCTTTTCAGCAACTGCTCAGACTCCGACAACTGTAAGCGGTGTTGTTTGGGTTGATCAGGCACCGGTAAATGGTGTGAGAGACGTTAACGAGCCAGTGTTACCAGGTATTCTGGTTGAACTTTACGATGCAGCTACAGATGAGGTTGCTTCTTCCGCTATATCAGCGTTGGATGGGTCGTTTGCACTTAATACGTCCGGTGGTACCTATTATGTGAAGTATGTATTCCCTACCGATGGTTTCGAATATGCGGATTTCAGATCAGGTAGTGACAACTCGTTGAACAGTGCAGCCGATCCTGGTACTGAGCAAAGTGAGATTTTTACAGTTGTTTCCGGAACTGATACACCTTCATATGGTTTAGGTCTGAAAGCCATTAAAGACACGCGCACGTTTTGTGATGGTAAAGAACTGACCGTTACCAACTGGAATAAAACTTTCACGCTTCCTAAATCAGATCTTGACGTTACAAAACTGACGAATATAAAATTATTTACTGCGGCAGCCGTTCACCATCCAACAATGGGTATAGAGAATACCAATGCCACAGACATCGACGTTACGGTGGAGTATAAAGGGCGCGTTACGCTGACGGTTCCTAACACCAATGGTGTGAACACAACGAGCTACATCACGGAGTCGATGCTATCCAAGGAACTCGCTCTTTCAGCCTATGATGGGGTTTCTGATTATGCAGGTGGTTCTGGCAGGACGTTTACAAATGAATTTGCATCTGCCTCCGGTTTGCGTACCTATTCATCAGCGGCCTCTAAGAATCTGTTTACAGGGACTGATAACATTTCATTCCCGGGAACTACTACAAGTGTGTCATCTATCATTGGAGCGGCTAACATTCAGTTTGTAGTGTCAACTTATGCTGCAGCTGGCGTGTGCGTAGTTTATACCTATCAGTCCGGAGCGCTACCTGTCACCCTCACATCTCTTTCGGCAAAAGCGAATTCAGAAGGGAAACACAGCACTGTAGATGTGAGCTGGAGCACAACTGCTGAAACCAACAGTGAAAAATTTGAAATTGAAAAAAGTGCAGATGCGAAGAACTGGCAATTGGCCGGAACGAAGGCGGCTGCTCAAAACAGCGATGTGCTGAACAAGTACAGCTTTACTGACCTATCTCCATTGGCTGGCAAAAGTTATTACCGCCTTAAAATGGTTGATCTCGATGGTTCATTTGCTTACAGTAAAATAGTGGGAGTGGAGCTTGAAGGAAGCAACATTCAAATGACCTTGTTCCCTAACCCTGTAGCTCAGCAATTGTTCGTGCAGGAGGCTGGTCAGCAAACCGTGAAAGAAGTAATAATTTTCAATAATGCCGGTAAAGTAGTGTCTTACAACAATACAGTTGCAACGGAGCAGGGAATTGATGTAAGTAATTTCCTTACAGGTACGTATTTGGTGCGTGTAAAAAGCAATAATGGATCTTACGCTACACACCGTGTTGTAATCGCAAGATAATATAACCACAAGGCAGGGAAGTATACCCTGATGCTGTAAAAAAGTGACTGTCAACCGGCAGTCACTTTTTTTGTTTATCTGCGATTCTGTGTGTTTCAAACATGTAATCAATCATTAACATGAGGTAAGAAACAGCGGAAGGAATACTGCTGTGCAAGTGTCCCGGTGCACCGTATTGCGCTGGTAAAACCTACTATACTTTCTTTATAATATTGATAATCAACAGATTGGTGATATTTGATCGAGCCGGGCTTCAGAAAGAGGTCAGTTTTGGATAGAAATCAATTTCGGGAAAATGTTAATGATTTGTTAAAATAAATTGCTGTTGCGGGAATTAATATTTGTCATAAAATGTAATTATTTTGATATGAAACTATTTTAAATAAAGATTTTAAATGGTTGTTTAAAATTTGTATTTCAAATCGTTGGAGAATCCGAAAACGTGAGCGACCTTTGCTATCAACAACAACAGTTAGCATTGTGAAGTGTATCAACTTATCCAGTGAGGAAAAACTAAAGGAAGCTGCCAAATCCGTCTTTTTAAAGAAGGGATTTGCGGGCACGACGGCGAGGGATATTGCAGATGCGGCGGGTATGAACATAGCGCTTACCAATTACTATTTCAGAAGTAAGGAAAAGCTGTTCATTGAGATTTTCAGAGATTTGTTTCAATTGTACTGTACCAATACAATCAAAATTCTGGAAAAGCCGATTGGTCTGGAAGAAAAGATTGTCGAAATCATTGAGGAGGACTATAGAATGATGAAGGAGGAGCCTAGTCTGGTACTTTTCATCATGACTGAAATCCACAGGGATTGCGAAAATTTGCTTCCGGAGATGACCAGATACAAGGCATTACTGAAAGGGGCTCTGATTGAACAGATGGAAGATGCTAAAAAGAATGGTTTGATGAGAGATATTGAAGTTGAGCATCTTATGCCAATCATTATCGGGAGTCTGCAATTCGTTTTCGTCGGTAAAAATATGCATCGTAAGATGTACGGTTTTTCTGAAGAAGATTTCGACCAATTTACAGAAACGCATAAAAATCATGTGATCGGAATGGTAACAAATTATCTTTTCCGAAGTTCCTGACAAAAAGATGAAGAGATTGTTAACGCAATTTGTTTTTTTTGTAAAATATTAAGTCAGGAACGAATATTTACAGGTGAGGGAAATTAGGTCATAGCGGTTTCCCCATTTTAGACACCAGTTACTAATATGAGAAGTAAATTACATCAAAGAGTCGCCGATTTCAAAGATGCGGCATACGCCAGGGCTACAGGGAACTATCCTTACTTTCGGCCAATTCAGTCTGCACAGGATACGGAAGTTTTGATAGACGGAAAGCCAGTTCTGATGTTTGGCTCAAATTCTTATCTGGGGCTTACTACGCATCCCTTTGTGATTGAATCCGCTCAAAAGGCGGTTGAAAAGTATGGCAGTGGTTGTGCTGGTTCACGTTTTCTCAATGGTACTTTGGACATTCACGAGCAACTTGAAAATCGTCTGGCCAAATTTACCGGGAAAGAATCTGCTGTACTTTTCAGTACCGGATACCAGGCAAATTTGGGAGCTATATCCTGTCTGACAGGCCGGAATGACTATTTGATCCTAGACGAGCGAGACCACGCGTCCATTATTGATGGCAGTCGCCTATCATTCTCTAAGGTGATTAAATACAAACACAACGATATGGCTGATCTCCGTAAGAAGATCAATCTATTGCCGGAAGATGCGGTGAAGCTGATCGTTACGGACGGTATTTTCAGTATGGAAGGCGATATCGTGAAACTTCCGGAGCTGAATGAGGTGGCAATTGAGTACGGCGCTTCGGTGCTTGTAGACGATGCACACGGATTAGGTGTAATCGGGAAAAACGGAGCGGGTACTGCGTCTCACTTTGGTTTGTCTGGTTCTGTAGACTTGATCATGGGTACATTTAGTAAGTCATTTGCTTCATTAGGCGGCTTCATCGCCAGCGACATGGCGACCATCGATTATATCAAACACCGTGCAAGAGCGCTTATTTTCAGTGCAAGCATGACACCCGCCAGTGTAGGAAGTACTCTGGCAGCTCTTGAAATTATCGAAACTGAGCCTTTCCATATGGAGCGCCTTTGGGCTAACACCCGCTATGCGAAAGAGTTGCTTTTGGTAAATGGATTCGACCTGGGTAATACTGAGAGCCCTATTCTGCCGATTTATATCCGTGATAACGAGAAAACATTTAAGCTGACAAAACTTTTGCTTGAAGCTGGGGTATTTGTAAATCCGGTGGTGTCTCCTGCTGTACCGGCTGATGAAACACTGATCCGTTTTTCATTGATGGCAACGCATACATTCAGTCAGATTGAAGAGGCTGTAGATAAAATGGCAAAAATTTACCGCGAATTATTCCCTGAACCTGTAACAGCAAGAATATGATTCGCATTCAGCCCGTAACGACAAGCAAGGAACTTGGGCGTTTTATAGATTTCCCGCATGATCTCTATG
>DASYHR010000045.1:0-8453 GCA_035998385.1 Dyadobacter sp.
TCTGAATGTGTCACAAGGCATTGCCAAGGCTGCCAAACTGTGGGATCTGACGACGGGTCCGGAGCATGCCCAACTGGTAAATGAATGGTGGATCAATACCGGTAAAGACACGCCCTCACTGAACAGAACAGAAGCAAACAGACCATTCCGGCCTGTTTCGGAAGGCGGACGCGGCTTGCCATCCGAGCAGCAAACCTATGACAGGTTGAATCAGGTTTTCAGGACAGCCAGTTTGAAAAACTATGATCTTTCTGTAGCCGGCGGAACCGCTACAACCAAATATTATCTGGGTGCAGGTTACAGCGGTCAGCAGTCGATTCTTCGCCCGATTGATTTCAACCGGGCCAGCTTGAAATTTAACCTGGATCAGAAGATATCAGAAAAGGTTCAGGTAGGTATCAGCAATACATTTTCAAGAACCTTCAGAAACCAGGCCAGAGCCGGCGACGGACCTGCCGGCGGAATGTTGCAGGCTGCATTACATACGCCCACCTATCTGTCACCCTATAACGAAAACGGTGAGCTCGTAGGACGTGCAGGTTTCGATAACGTAGATCTGTTGCTGCAACATTACGATGTGAAGGCGGTGAGTTTGAGATACATCGGTAATTTGTATGCCGAGGCGGACCTGCTGCCCAATCTTAAACTGAGATCAAGCTGGTCTTTGGATTTTAACAATTATGATGAAAATGAATACTGGAACACATTCCTGATTTCAGGTAGTCCGAACGGTCTGGCGACAGCAGCTAATACACAGGCTACCACCTGGATCAATGAGCAGACACTTTCTTACCGCAAGAAATTTGGCACACGACATACGCTGGGTGTTTTGATAGGAAATACAATTCAAAGTAATGTCAACACCGGAACTTCTTCAACCGGAAGAGGTTTTGCCAATAATGCCTTCACACTGGTTTCTTCTGCTGCTACCACCACGGGTTCTTCCTCATGGCTGAAAAATAATCTGTCTTCGTTTTTTTCAAGAATTGACTACAACTATGCGGGTCGCTATCTGGTTGATTTCAGCATACGCGCCGATGGTTCTTCCAGCTTTGGAGCAGACAACCGTTGGGGTTATTTCCCGTCCTTAGGAGGAGCCTGGCGCTTGAAACAGGAGAGTTTCCTGAAAGACGTCAACTTTTTGAGTGACCTTAAGATCAGGGCAAGTTATGGTGTGACAGGTAATCAAAACGGACTTGGAAGTTTCGCTGCGTTAGGCCTTTGGAGCGGCGGTACTTCGTATCAGGGCGGAGCGGGTATTGCTCCTCAGCAGCTTGGTAATCCAAACCTGAAATGGGAAAGAACCAATCAGTTTAACATCGGAACAGATATATCGTTCTTCAACGAAAGGCTTGGGCTTGAATTCAATGTATACCAAAAAAATACCAGCAACGGTCTTCTTTCCCTAGCTTTGCCAGGAACAACCGGTTTTGCTACCTACCGTAGTAATGCAGCCGAAATCAGTAATAAGGGATTTGAACTGGCGATTCATTCAGTGAATTTTCAGGGAAAAGATTTTACCTGGAATACCAGCTTCAACATCTCTCAAAACAAAAATAAAATTGAGCGTCTGGAAAATCCGCTTGAATACGGAAGCCGGAGTTTGATCCTTCAGCAGCAGGGCAATCCGCTGTATTCATTCTGGGTATACAAACAGTTGTATGTTGATCCTCAAACCGGAAATACCGTATACGATGATGTAAATGGAGATGGCAAAATCACCATTGCCGACCGTCAGATTGTGGGCAGTATCTGGCCTAAGTTTTTCGGGGGCTTAACCAATAGTTTCACCTACAAGGGTTTTGACGTCAATGCTTTCCTTGCCTTTTCATACGGCAACAAAGTGTATAACCACAATAAATTCTTCGGCGAAGGCGGTGGAGCCAGAGATGCTGCACGAGTGATATTTGCGAGCAACAACGAGCGCTGGCAGCAGCCGGGTGATGTTACCGATGTGCCCCGTCCTGATGGTGTGAATGTCAATAACTACCGCGACGCAGGCAGTCGCTGGCTCGAAGATGGCTCCTTTTTAAGACTACGTTCACTTACGGTTGGTTACACAGTGCCAGTCAAAAAAATCACTGCACTGCGATTGTATGTAACAGGGGCCAATTTGTTTACGCTCACCAAATATACAGGCCTGGATCCTGAGTCCAGTGTGAGCAGCGCGCAGAATGAGCAGGGGATAGACCTGGGTACACCTCCTCAGCCACGTAGTGTTCAGGTTGGGATCAACATCACATTGTAATCGAATTTCAGATGAAAGCATTCAAATATTTTATAGCTACAGCCCTGACATTTTCTCTGGCATCCTGCGGAAATTTTCTGGAAGTCGAGCCAAGGGCATCCATTTCTGATCAACAGACAATTGTTGACAAAGTCTCTTCTGAAACCGCCATACGCGGAGCTTACGACTCTTTCAGAAGTTACTACAGTGTTAATCTACAGTCTATCGGTTATTTGTCGGGTGATAATATTCAGTGGACCGGTTCGCAGTCTCAGGTTCAAGAGTTTATCAACCATCGTGTCAATGCCGAAAATTCCACTATTGCCAGTGTATGGAGTGGGATTTACACCACATTGAACCGGATCAACCATGTGATTGAGAAGGTGCCGGCGGTATCAGATCCGCAGCTGACAGAGGCACTCAGGAGCCAAATTATCGGAGAAGCTTATTTCCTTCGTTCGTTTGCCTACTTTGATCTGGCACGTATATGGGGCGGGGTTCCGATCATTACCAAACCTACGTTATCTCCCCAGGACAACCGCGGCATTGCCCGGGCAACCCAGGCAGAAGTATATGCACAGGTTATTGCAGATTTAGAAAAGGCTGAGACATTGCTGCCTGCAACGACGGACCGCTTTCGTGCGACCAGAAAAACGGTTTGGGCACTTAAAGCCAGATATTATCTGTACCAGAACAATTATGAAAAAGCGGAGGAATATGCCGGCAAAGTAATCGCTGATGCCAGCTATAAATTGGTGAAGCCTTACAATGCTTTTTTTGCCAACGATGCCAGAGGTACGGACGAATCGGTGTTCGAAATTTTTTACAGCATCAATGAAACCAACACCCACCGCGGACAATGGCAGCCACAGCAAAACGGAGGTACACGCCAATGGGCACCGAACGATGCATTTGTTGCGCTTGTAAATAATACTGCTGTAGGCGGAACAAGGAGTACACTGGTTGCGAAGGATAATCAAAATCGCTGGTATGGAAATCTGTATTACCGCAGCCCTGCAACCGACCCGACTTTTGTGATCCGTATTGCAGAACTTTATCTGATTCGTGCCGAAGCTAGAGCCAACACCAGTAATATAAGCGGAGCGGTTGCTGACTTGAATGCTGTTCGTGAACGCGCAGGCATTGCCGCAGCCACTCCCGCAGGAAAGGATGCTGTTTTGCTGGCTATAGAAAATGAGCGTCGTATCGAGTTTGCATTGGAGCCGCATCGTTGGTTTGATCTGGTAAGAACCGGCCGCGCTGCTGCTGTTCTGAACATTACAGATCCCACAAAACTATTGCTTCCGATTCCTGCTGAGCAGCTACTTGCAGATAAGGCGTTGAAACAAAATCCTGGTTACTGACCACATCAAAATACAGCTATGTCAACTACAATTGATCAGAAAGTCTGGGATACCCGCTCGTCTGCTGTGGCAGAAATAGGCCCCTGGACAACGCTTGAGAAAGCGTCCTTCAGAATAGCTTTTATCTATTTTGTTATCCAGTCTGTTCCGTTAGACTGGAAATATTTCAGGGACGTGTTTACGATCAACTGGCTGAATCCCGGCTACGGAGATATTTTCCGTTTGGCAAGGTATTCGCCCAGATTTTTTGATGGTCCCGATACTTTTGCCAACTGGCTCGTGGTGTTTGTGATTGCAGTCGCAGGCGGAATCTACTGGGGAGTGCGCGATAAGAAAAGTCAGGATTACAACGCGCTTTATTATTGGTTGAGGGTAATCGTTCGCTACCGTCTGGCAGTGGGACTGACTGCGTATGGGTTTATCAAATTTTTTCCTTTACAATCTCCTTTCCCGTCGTTGAGTAATCTCAATACGGCTTACGGAGATTTGTCATCCTGGAAATTATTTGCCCTCAGTCTCGGTGTGGTGCCCGACTACCAGTCGTTTTTAGGTGCGATTGAAATTTTGGGCGGTTTGCTGTTGCTGCACCGCAGAACAACAACCATTGCAACGCTGATTATCATTCCTTTCACGGGTAATGTTTTTATTTCCAACCTGGCCTATGAAGGAGGGGAATATGTGTATAGTTTTTATCTGATCGTGCTGGCGCTCTTTCTGTTCGCTTTCGATGCCAAAAGGCTCTACAGTGTATTGTCACTCGAGCAACCCACTGCTCCCAATCGTTTTAAACCGGTATTGACCACTGAATGGCAGAAATATGGCAGACTGGTTTTGAAGGCAGGTTTTGTATTCATTTTTGTTTTCTTGTATGGGGTCAAAACGTATGCCGGATATCTGCGTGGGCCTTACCATTATCCTCAAAAACCCGGGATTGCAAACACAGCTGGCTTGTACCATGTCAGAGAGTTCTCTTTGAACGGAAAGTCATTAGCTGCTTCTGCATTAGATACCGTAAGATGGAAAGATGTGGTATTTGAAAAATGGGCAACCATCAGCATCCGTTCCGGGGCTCCTCAGAAAATCGATCATGCTTTAGAAGAGCAGATTCATGCTGAAGATAAAAAGCGCAACTTCGAGCAGGCCGGAGCGGGAGGCAGAAGCTATTACGCTTACACATTCGATCCTTCCGGTCAGAAGCTGACACTTACCAACAAGGTCTTGCCTTCAGATCAATTGATTTTAAACTTCAGCCGCCCTAACTCCTTGACGATACTGCTTTCAGGCGTAAATACCAGGCGTGATTCCATTCATGTGGTTTTGGATAAGGTACAGAAAAAATACCTGTTCGAAGAAGTGAAGCGGGTAGGGCGCAGAGGAGAATTCAAGCTTTAATAGTCACGATATTATTCTGAAAATATGGCAACGATCAATATTAATGAAGGGACAGGTGTTTTGCTGCCACCACCTCAGCAGTTTGAGTCAGGTAACGAAAAGTCTGTTGCAAATGGACGGACCTGGTCTGAGTTTGAAAAAATCTCATTCCGGATTGCTTTTCTGTTTTTTATCAGCATGTCACTTCCGAACAGTCCGGATTGGTATAAAAACCTTTTTGAGCTGGACTGGGCGCATTTGCATTACCGTGACCTGTACGACGTCGCACGGTTCGGCAGCGGTCTGGACTGGTTTGGCAGAACCATTTTCGGCAGTCCGCTGAATGGTTACGCCACATGGATCATTACATTTCTGGTTTCTGTGGCAGGCGGGCTCATCTGGACGGGAATTGCCAAACTGAAAAAACCGGAAATCACGCAATACAATCTGCTTTACTATTGGCTTCGTGTGGTGGTCAGATACCGCGCCGGGATTGGTATCATTGGTTTTGGTTTCACCAAACTGTTGCCCACACAAATGCCCTATCCTTCCCTAGGTCTGCTCAATACCAATTTCGGAGACTTCACCTTGCAGAAAATCTATTGGCTTTCCATAGGTATCGTCCCGTGGTATCAGGTGTTTGCAGGGGTGGTGGAGCTCGCTGCAGGTATATTGCTGTTTTTCAGAGGTACGACTACACTTGGTGCCATTCTTCTTTTGGGTGCACTTGGAGATATCGTCTATGTAAATTTTGCCTATGACGGCGGTGTGCACGTGTACAGTTCGTACTTTGTTTTGCTGGCTGCTTTTCTGTTGGTTAAGGATATTCCCGCATTGTACCGGCTTTTGGTATTGGAAAAGTTTACTGTTCCCTTCAAATTTTATCCAGCCTTTTCTAAAGTATGGCAGCGTTACGTTCGCTATGGATTGAAGACAGGTGTAATTGGTTTGTTTGTGTTTTTTCTATTCTATCTGCAATACATCAATTTTAGATATGATCCTTACAAACAACCTGCGACGGCGGGGGTGAAATCGCTTCGCGGTAATTATGAGGTAGCAAAATTTAAGATCAACAATCAGGAAATTCCTTACTCGCCTACAGATACTTTGCGTTGGCAATGGGCGACTTTTGAAAACTGGACGACGCTGACCTTTAAGGTCAATAAACCCACAGCACTTGATCTTTCCAACGGCGGAGGTTCACCGATGCGTGATGTAGAGCGGACCTTTGAGCTGACAGGAACCGGTGGTGGTCAGCGCGTTTTTCATTATTATGCCGATACAATCCAACATGTGCTTTACCTGCGTGACAAATACAACCGTGGCGGATACCGTGACGGCATAGGTGTGGGGCCTCAGGGTCAAGGTCAGGAAGGTGGGCAACGTGATACTGCATTTGGTAAAGCCAAAGGTGGTCAAAAAGAGAAGAAGGAAGACAACAACTGGATCAGCAAAGAGGCTTGGGCACGTATCGGAGACGAGAACAGGATGATTGATCCAAGAGGTGCTTCTACCCGGCGTGACCGGGAATTTGCCGCCAAAGCCAAAAAAGACAAACGTAATAAACTGACTTTGGCCTACACTACCACCGACGGCTCGCAGGTAATACTGAAAGGAGTAAATGAAAACAAGGATTCACTGTATGTTGTTTTGAACCGCGTTGAACGACCTTACTTACTATCAAAAAGCACTTTGAATGCAGGTAAATACGATTAAAATGAGTTTGTTAGGATTTGCATCTTTGGTATTTCTGGCAGCTGTCAGCGATGTTGGTGTAAGTCCACTGGCGAGTAAAGAAGTATCAGCAGTAAGTCCAATGGACACCCTGCACCATCCGCAGCGATTTGGTTTTGGAAAACCGGCATCTGCTGAGAAGATTGCAGCTCTTGATATCGACATTCGTCCGGATGGTAATGGCCTTCCGGCGGGCAGCGGTAATGCGCAGTCGGGCAGAGAGATATATGTCGAAAAGTGCAGTGCATGTCACGGCGCTTCGGGTACAGAAGGACCTAACGACAGGCTTGTGCAGGGCGATACGACTTCTGCAAAAAACAGAAAAATAAAATCCCTCGGCAATTACTGGCCGTATGCCACTACTGTATTTGACTATGTACGAAGAGCCATGCCTTTTAATGCGCCCGGCTCTCTGTCAGACCAGGAAGTGTATAGTTTGACGGCTTATCTGCTTCATGCCAATGGGTTGATCAGTGAGAAGGAAGAGGTGAATGCCGGCACGCTTCCTAAAGTAGTAATGCCGGCAAAGAAATATTTTGTGCCGGACGACAGAGAAGATGGTCCGGTAGTTAAATAATGTTTTAAAATGGATATCGGGAAAGACAAACCGTTAAGCGGACGAATCAGCAGACGGAAATTATTGGGTGGTGCAGCTACTGCGGCAGTCGTGTTGGTGCAAACTGCAACAGGAAAGGCATTTCAGGCGGGTTTATCGTCGACCGAGCTTGACGACCCCACCAAAGTTCCTGGTGTATTACCAGGAACCTTGGGCACACGTTCCTCATTTGAGAAGCCTGTTAAAACGCCGTCGCCAACATCGTCAAGAACTCCGCTGCAGGATTTATACGGTACCATTACACCTTCGGATCTGCATTATGAAAGGCACCATGGCGGAGTTCCTGCTATTGATCCGGCAAAGTTTGAACTGGTAATTCATGGTATGGTTGAAAAACCTATGGTGTTTACCCTTGCGGATCTAAAGCGTTTCCCATCCGTGTCGCGGGTCGCATTTTTAGAATGTTCAGGGAATTACAGGGGCGCGAATGATGGCAAAATTACACCCCAGGATATTTGCGGACTGACCAGCCAGAGTGAGTGGACGGGAGTAGCATTGTCGACCTTGTTTCGCGAAGTAGGGGCGAGCGAGAAAGCAACCTGGTTTCTGGCAGAGGGTGGAGATGCAGCCGTGATGACGCGAAGTGTACCGATGAACAAGGGCTGGAAGGACGCAATCATCGCCTATGCCCAGAATGGTGAAGCCGTCAGGCCCGAGCAGGGCTATCCGGCCCGTCTTTTTTTGCCTGGCTGGGAAGGAAATACCAGTGTGAAATGGATAAGGCGCATCGAAATATCTGATCAGCCTTTTATGACCCGGGAAGAAACTTCCAAATATACTGAGCAGGTAGGTCCGGCGAAAATCCGGCAGTTTAGTTTCACCATGGATGCCCGGTCCATTATCACATATCCGTCCTATCCGGCAAAGGTTGAAAAGGGTTGGATCGAAATCAGAGGTATCGCGTGGAGCGGTAGAGGGAAAATCGCAAGGGTAGAAGTGAGCACCGATGCTGGTAAAAGCTGGAAGATCGCGGCTTTGCAGGAGCCCGTTCTGGATAAATCGCTGACCGCTTTCCGATTCCTGTGGCAATGGAATGGCGGGCCAACCGAAATTATGAGCAGAGCCGTGGATGAGACGGGTTATGTTCAGCCATTTTTCAAACAACTGATGGCGGCAAGAGGCGGAAATATGGGTTACCATT
>DASYHR010000049.1:0-2436 GCA_035998385.1 Dyadobacter sp.
ATTTTGGCCCTTCTTAGCACGAAGGGGTTTATGATTACAGGCAAATCTCAGCGCATCCAGGCTCTTATCATGTTGCCTTTGCTGACCATATTCCGACGAAATCGTCTCCAGTTGCTCCACATCAGCTCTGCCCGTAATCCATGATTTTCTTAGCGGCTCCAGGCCTTTTCGTACATCGATTTCAATATTGGGATCGGTGTACGGACCGCTGGTGTCATACACAGTTACAGGGGCATTGGCTTCAGTAAGGCCTGTTCTGCCGTAAATTTTGGTATTATTTAAAGAAATTTCACGCATGGCCACTTCAATAGGATGAAGGGTTCCTTTTACGTAAATTTTCGTTGAGGCAGGAAACGGACTGCGGGTGATTACATTGTCACCTGGTGTTTTTTCAATTTTCATGGAAAGGATTGTAAGCCGGTCGTATTGGCGACGGCATGATGTGTAATGATGATATGCTGGATGTGAACCGCGATTCAGCCACCTTGGGTAGCTCTGATCAAGGTAATTTTATCGTCGGCAAGAAGAATGTGTCTGTCCCATTGGGATTTGGGAATGATACTTTGATTGATCGCCACAGCGATTCCTTTCGACGGATTGGCAAATAGGGATGTCAACAGTTTTTGAACTGATACATTTTCTGGAATTTCCGTAACCTGCTGATTGATGCTGATTTCCATGCTGAATAACGTTTTGTAAATAAAACTTCAGGAATGGACCTAGCGAAAGATGCATAAAGACACCGTGGGTGGTATCTCTGACTTTTCCCTATCGGCAGTACTAACTGCATCAGGTTCAAAGGGTATTCTCTCAGTCCGCATACGGGACACCCCTAAAGTTTGGACAAAGCTATTGGAAAAATTGCGGAAAGGAAAATAAATTGTGCAAAGTTCCGGATCGGACAGGTTGAATAATTTGACTTTTAGTATTTTGAACTAACTTTGGATTTTAACACCACGATAACAATAGCATACAGTTTTGATGGATCTGATCATAAGAAATGCCTCTCCCAAAGACCTACCGGTTATTCTTGATATTATCAATCAGGCTATTCTGACTACTACCGCTATTTATGATTATGAAGCCCGGACACTGGAGGATCAAACAGCGTGGTTCGAGAAAATGATCGAGGACGGAATGCCTGTGATTGTTGCTGAACATGACAAAAAAGTGATTGGTTATGGCTCCTACAATATTTTCAAACCAAAGATTGGATATAGATTCAGTGTGGAGCATTCAATTTATCTTGATGAAAAATCCAGAGGGTTGGGTGTTGGTGGCAGATTGTTAAAAAGTCTGATACAACGGGCTGGTGAATCGGGCATACATACGATGATCGGTGTAATCGATGCATCCAACAGAGGAAGCATTGAGTTTCATAAAAAATTCGGATTTATTGAAAAAGGCTACCTGCGTGAGGTAGGCTTCAAATTCGATCAGTGGCTGGATGCAGTATTTATGCAGCTGATTTTAGAAGAAGATTAACTACTATACGGTGTCAGAAAAGAAACAGCACCGGGCTATTCGTCTACGATTTGCATAGGATATAGTGTGGTAATACAGTTGGAATGATTATTTGAAGTTTGCCGATGTAATTGATTAGTATTCACTTAGCTAAACAACAAACATTATGGCACGTCAACGAGGAGAACCAGCAATATTAGAAAGAAGCAAAGCAATTGGAGAAGCACCGGTATTTCCGGATGTTCCAACAAATACGCAGCCTACAAGAAAACCAGCTGAAGATCCGGATCTGCTCCGGAAAAGTGAAGGTGAGCAGGAAGAGGATAAGGAAAACGATCTGGATTAAAGCTGATATAAGGCTTTCTTCGGAAGGTCCTGGCATAAAAATCCCCGGGTTTAATACCCGGGGATTTTTGCTTTACAGGCAGTTCGTTAGAAATTGATGCTATTCAAATATCAGCGTACCAAATTTGCCAAATTCATGGAAGCTTCCACTTGTTTTTTTCCATGAATAATAGGCGGGATCCTGGTCGTAGTCAATCCGATAAAAGTTTCCTTTCCACTTTGTACCTGAAACAGGAATTTTAGGGACGATAGGATTCATCAATCTGAAAGGAATGAAAAATTCAGCCTTCCAGCCTTCCACAGCCGCCATACTTTTTTTCTGAACACCTGTTACGCTCGTTGCGTGACTCACCCGCGGGCCGGCCTTGTAATTCCACGGTACCCAGCCTTGCAGTCCACCTTTCAAATTTGGTATCAGAAGAACTAACTCGTAATCGAGCGGTGATAATTCGTACTCAAAATAAATGGGAACAGAAGTGTCCGGCCATAAAAACACCTCTACGACATCTTCCTTGAATAGCGTACCAAAGTCCTCCATGATCGTGGAGGTAAGTCTTTTGTCTTCGCAGTCAAACAAAAAATACATGCCTTTCTGCGAGTAAAGTACTTTGACCCGCGTCGTATAGC
>DASYHR010000094.1:0-3195 GCA_035998385.1 Dyadobacter sp.
ATTCTGTGACGGCAGGAAAGAAATTCAGCATCAATAACAAATTAGCTCCGGGCTTTTACCAGATTGAAATCCTGACAAATGATAAAAATGGTGAAGAAGTAAAACTTGTCAAGAGTATTGAACTCACTGACCCTGAAAACAATCAACTGACCAATACCAGATACCTGTGGACTGGGGGAAGCAAACCGATTGAACCCGGACAAAAAACGAATGTGCAGCTGGGCACCTCGGCAGACAATCTTTTTGTTGTGCATGGCATTACCAAAGAGGCAAACGAACAACAGACGGAGTATTCATTTTTTAAGCTTTCCAATGAAAAACGCAGTTTTGATTTCACTGCTACTGAACAAGACCGAGGTGGCTACGGGCTTACGTACATGTTTGTAAAGCATAATCGCTTTTATGAGTTCAATGATAACATTGATGTTCCGTGGACCAATAAAGATTTAAAAATCGAATATACTACGTTCAGAGATAAAACGCTTCCCGGCAGTGATGAGAAATGGAAAGTCAAAATAAGCGGTTACAAAAAAGAAAAGGTTGCCGCGGAAATGCTTGGAAGTATGTATGATGCTTCCCTGGATCAGTTTTATGCGCACAACTGGGCGAAACCAAATGTATGGCCGAGGTATTATAACCGTCAAAATTGGAATAGTATTGAAAACTTCTCTTCGGGAAATGCAAATCAGTTTCCTAATCAGGGTTTTCAATACAAAAATTACAACAAAATATACGACCAGCTTATTGAACCTGCTGCTCCAGCCACGCGAATTCAACTCCGCGGACGGACTACGTTGACCAAGGGTATGGCTATGGAATCAGCCGCAGCTCCGGCGGGTTTTGCAAGATATGAAGCAGCATTGAATGATGTAGTGAGCGTCGATTATGAAGTGTCTGTGGATGTAAAAAAAGACGAAGCAAATCCCGAATCGGGTCAGTCGGATGCATCTGCAATCAAGGCTCCGCAAATCCGGAAAAACTTTAACGAGACGGCGTTTTGGTTACCCGATCTGCATACGAACGAGGCCGGGGAAATTGAGTTCTCGTTCACTTTGCCGGACGCATTGACGCGATGGAAGTTCCAGGCATTGTCACACACCAAAGATTTAGCATTCGGATATAGCAGCAAAGAGATCGTAACACAAAAAGACCTGATGGTTCAGCCCAATGCGCCAAGGTTTTTGAGAGAAGGTGATCAAATTACATTCAATTCCAAAATTGGAAATCTGACAGACAAAGTGCTGAACGGGACGGTTACATTTCAGCTATTTGACACAGAAACCAATGCACCTGTTGATGGATTGTTTGGTAATACAGTGAAAAGTTTGCCATTCACAGCTCAACCAAAACAAAGTGCGACAGTACAATTTCCGCTTTCCGTTCCAAAAAATTTCAATAAAATGGTAACCTGGCGAATCACAGCCAAAGCAGGAGCTATATCGGATGGAGAGGAAAATATGCTGCCCGTTTTGCCAAATAGGATGCTGGTTACGGAAAGTGTGCCGCTTACCATGCGGGGTACTGAAAATAAAACGTTCAAATTCGAAAAACTGCTTAATTCGGGAAAATCGAAAACCCTGGTAAACCATGCGCTTACCATCGAATACACCAGCAATCCTGTATGGTATGCAGTGCAGGCATTGCCATATTTGATGGAATATCCATATGACTGTGCAGAACAAACCTGGAACCGCTATTACGCCAATGCGCTTGCTGCCAGTATTGCCAACAGTTCCCCGCGTATTGCGAAGGTATTAGAAAACTGGCGAACAGCGGATACTACGGCACTGCTGAGTAATCTGCAAAAGAATGAAGAATTGAAATCAGTTTTACTTGAAGAAACCCCCTGGGTACTGGAAGGAAAATCCGAAGCCGAACAAAAACGAAACATTGCCCTGCTTTTTGACCTGATCAGAATGGGTAAAGAAATGAACCTGAATCTGGAAAAAGTAAAGCAGATGCAAAGTTCCAATGGTGGATTTGTATGGTTCAAAGGCGGGCCGGATGATCGCTATATGACACAGTATATCGTATCCGGAATTGGTCATTTGCAGAAATTAAACGCGGTGAATAAGGAACAGTTGGCCTCTTTGCAACAAATATTGGATAAAGCTATCCCCTATCTCGATCTTCAAATCAGAAATGATTATGATGAGTTGATGAAAAACAAAACGAATACGAAGGATTATACACCCGGTTCAGTTGCAATTCAATACTTGTATATGCGAAGCTTTTTCCCGGATTATAAAATTGCAGCAGCGTCGCTGAAGGCTGTTGGATTTTTCACTGAACAATCCAGAAAAACCTGGACTACGCAAAATAAATACATGCAGGGAATGATCGCATTGGCATCACATCGGGCAAAAGATGTGGCTACATCCAAAGCAATCCTAAAATCATTGGGGGAGACAGCGATCCGAAACGAAGAACTCGGTATGTACTGGAAAACTACGCCGAGCTGGTGGTGGCATGAGAACGCAATTGAACGCCAGGCATTGTTGATCGAAGCCTTTCATGAAGCAGGTAATGACACAAAAACGGTGGATGATTTGAGAACATGGCTTTTGAAAAACAAACAAACCAATCGTTGGGAAAGTACAAAAGCAACTGCTGAAGCATGTTATGCATTATTGCTACAAGGGACTGAATGGCTTTCATCAAGCCCTGAGACGACGATTCAACTTGGAAAATTAACTGTAAAATCAACGGATGAAAAACAGCAGGAAGGGACCGGTTATTTCAAAAAAACAATACAAGCCGAACAGATCACACCGGAAATGGGGAACATCAAAGTAAACCTTTCCAAGGCTGAAAAAGGCAAATTGGCTACCAGCTGGGGTACGGTTTACTGGCAGTATTTTGAAGATTTGGACAAAATTACTTTTGCCGAAACACCTCTCAAAATTGAGAAAAAACTTTTTGTTGAAAGAAATGCCGACAGTGGTCCTGTACTGACTCCGGTTGAAAGTAAAACAACCTTACATGTTGGTGATAAAATTAAAGTGAGGATCGTACTTCGGGTAGACAGAGACATGGAGTACGTACATATGAAAGATATGCGGGCATCATCACTGGAACCTACGAATGTACTAAGCGGATACAAATGGCAAGGCGGACTCGGCTACTACGAAAGTACCAAAGATGCCGCTACAAATTTCTTTTTCAATTTGTTACGCAAAGGAACCTATGTTTTTG
>DASYHR010000098.1:0-8645 GCA_035998385.1 Dyadobacter sp.
TGGCATCATATGCCGCCTGCCAGCGGTCTGCCTGATCGCCGGGATTAAACTGCGGACTTGCCCAGTTCAAAAGAATACGCCCTTTGTATGCCGCTGCGGCTCCGCTTGTAATTCTTCCCCAGTCGTTCACATTGCCCCATCTTCCGGGCAGGTTGGCAATGCTGTAATCCAGGTCTTTGACGATCTGAGCGATACTTTCAGATGTGGCACTACGCGGAACTGCGGCTTCCTCCTTTGCTTCGTTCCCTACCCCTTCCAAAGGCTCTAATACAATAGGTACTCCACCATAGAGACGAACCAGATCATAATAACGGTGCGCCCGGAAAAAAGTCGTTTGTGCCAGAAGTTCCTTTTTATATTTCTCGCTTAATGCACCTTCCGGGAGTTTGAGCAAAAACTGATTGATGGAACGGATCTTACCATAATTGTTCGTGGCATTTACTGCCGTGCCAAAATCAGTTACTGTGTTTAGCTGCACCGTACCTTCGAAAAAGCGGGTTTCTCCTGCTATTTCATCCGTACATTTCAAAAAGTCTCCTGTTGGCCAAACCGGTAAATTCTGATCATATATATAATCTACATAGGCTCTTGCCAGAAGCGAATCGTTGAAAACCTGTTCTTCGTTGAATGCGGAAAGGTCGGTTTTGTCCAGTATGTCTTTGCAGCCCAAAAGTGCTGCTGCCATACATACAGTGATAATAGGACGCATTTTCATACGATGAATATTTTAAAGTGATAGGTTAAGTCCAAGTGAGAATGTTCTCAGCACGGGGTAGGTATTATAATTTCCCGCTGCATCCTTATAATCATATGGATTGAAGAAATTGACAGGGTTCATCGCTACACCATAGATTTTCGCAGACGAAACACCCAGTTTTTTGGCGATATTCTGGTTGAGTGAATACGCGATATTGAAACTTCTCATACGGAAAGAGAGGGCATTGCGAAACCAGAATGACGAAATCACTGAATAGGTATCTTCATAAAATGGATCCGGGTAAGCAGCTGAAGTATTTTCAGGAGTATAGTGATCGGCCCAGAAAACCGGGCGGGAAAGTTGCGTAGTCGCTCTTTTTCTCGCATCCCCTTCCACTACTGCTTGCCCGCCGAAGGAGCCTGCAGTCACGGCATCAACACTGAAACCTTTGAAGTTGAAGCCTAATGAAAAACCAAAATTGTAGTGATTGTTTTCCTTGTGCGTCAGCCAGTCCATATCATCCTCAGTAATTTTTCCGTCCGGATCGGCATAGGTACCGTCTGCATTACGTGCGCCACGGATATCTTTGTAATACAGCATGCCGGGTTTAGGCGCCTGACCGAAGATGGTATAACCAGGATTGGTTTCCAGATGTGCATCTACGTCTGCCTGCGACCGGAACATACCCTCATAGTGGTATCCCATCACTCCTCTGTCACCCGACTGACCGTTGGGATCTCTCCAGCTACCTACATTCAGAGCTTCAACATCCACAAAGATGTTCCTGCTATCGTTCCAACCCAAATAGCCGCCCACGTTATAGCCCGCGTGTTTGCCGAGCTGATCTTTCCAGCTCAATGAAATCTCTGTACCGAATGAGTTAACAGTTGAGTAGTTTTCAGCCGGCATTGCAGAACCGATCGTTAGCGGCGCCGACGCTGATAAGGTAGTGAGCAAGTTATATCCATGGTCGTGGAAGAAATCAAAACCTGCAGAAAGTCTGTTTTTCAGGAAGGTGGCATCAAGCCCGATATTTTTCTTGGTCACGTCGTCCCAGCGCCCCATGTAGTTAGGCAGTTTTTCCAGTTTGATACCAACAGTACGATCACTGTTTCCACCAAAAACCGCTCCGTTGGAAGCCTGAGGTGTGTAACGCTGCATCCATTGCCAGTTGGCAGTACGGTCGCCACCAAGGAAACCTATAGAAGCGCGAATCTTAAGAAAGTCGATGAAATGTAGCTTATCTTTAAAGAAGTTTTCATGCGATATAACCCAACCTGCTGAGAAACTCGGGAATGTACCCCAACGGTATTCAGGCGCAAATTTGGTGGAAGCATCCCGGCGGAATGAAAATTCAAACAGGTATTTATCTGCATAGCTGTAGTTCACACGACCTACGTAAGAAAGCACACCGGCTTCGTTGGCAAGGTTGGGACCGATATCCTTCACGCCCAGCGCCGACATCAGGTAATCATTTCCGCCTTCGAAAATACCTTCTTTGGAAGTTGCAATACTTTCTGCATAAGTCTCAGACTGCTCGATCAATGCCAAAGCACCTACAGAATGTTTTCCGAAATCACGGGCATAATTCAGGTTGAAATTCAGCTGATAGGATTCATTGTAGCCCGGGTTAAAACGAACCATATCTGCATTCTTAAGTCTTGCAGGTTCGTTAGGCGTCCCGCCGTATATATGGCGGTTGGTGCCAAGCATTGAGAAACTGTAAGCTTTGTAATAAGTCCCGAACTGTTTGCCCCAGTCATTACCGAGGTTCTTATTGTACACAACTCTGGCTTTCAGTCCCTGTATAAATGGTACACTATATTCCAGATAAGCATTGACATTTAATACCACATTCCGCGAACGTGTGTAGTTATTCAGGCGCTGACCTTCAAAAAAGTGAAAACCCGTTGCATTGGAGCCGCCCGGTAAAAGCACAGGCAGGCCGTCAACATAGGGAGGTATAAACTGAGGGGTGTTTAGCAAATTGGTTATATCCCGTTCCGCATTTTCTCCACCTTGTTTCAGGTAAAAAAGCTTATTGTCCGACAAATTACCACTGAGCCCAAGTCCTGCTTTCAGATTGTCAGTCAGTTTCACATCTGTACTCGCTCTGAAATTCCATTTTTTATAACTGATCTTATCCACGTTGCCGTCCTGAGCAAAATAGCTGGCGCCCGCAAAGAATGTTGCCCTTTCAGAACCTCCGCTGATATTGATCGTGTGACGGGTGTTCATGGAAGGTTTCCATGCCATATCAAACCAATTGTGGTTGTTATTCCGAAAATGTTCCAGTTCGTCAGGCGAATAAAACTCCTGGTTATCAGGCTTTAATCCGCGTGTTGTATTGTAATTGTTCAGATACGTAGCGAGTTGGTAACCATCCATCATTTTGGATTTGTAGGTCGCATCCGACGAGCCAACCGTTCCACTATAGCTGATTTGAGGTTTACCCGATTTTCCGCGTTTGGTTCTTACCACGATGACCCCCAATGCCGCCCTTGCACCATATACAGCTGCAGCACCGTCTTTCAGGATTGAAAAACTTTCTATTTCGGATGCATCCAGTAATCTGAAATCCGATTCGGTTCTCACCACATCATCGATCACATATAAAGGAGCACTTGATCCGCCATCTTTTGAAGCCGCAGGCGGATTACGAATGACAATTGAAGCCTGATTGCCGGGACGTGAGGTGCCGCCGGAGATATTGACACCGGGCAATTTACCCACCAATGCAGATGTGATATCCCCTACCGGCAGTTCGTCTATCTCTTTCATATTCACAGTAGCAACGGCTCCGGTCAAATGTGACTTTTTTTGCTCGCCATAACCGATTACCACCACATCTTCCAGCGACTTCACATCAGCTTCCAGTTCAATTTCAAGGTTAGTCTGATTGCCAATCTGAACGGTTTGAGCCAGAAAGCCTACATAACTGATCACTACTGATGCACGGGCGTCAGGTACCTTTAACGAAAACTTACCTTGTTCATCTGTGATCGTTCCGTCGGTAGAACCACTGATTAATACAGATACGCCGGGAAGCGGTTCTTTTGAAACGCCATCCCTGACCGCACCAGTCAGCTGACGATTCTGTGCCATCATGCTGAGAGAAGCTCCCAGCATAAGCATAGTGAGTAGAATTTGTCGGGTCATACAATCGCGCTATTTAAAATATAAATATTCCTATAATACAAGAGCCTTTCGTTGTTAAAGTACAATTTAAACTCCTTTCAAGTCTATTTACGCTTTCGTATTACCACAAGCTTTATGCTGTTTTTATTTCTGCAAACGTTACCGGGAACGATTGCGTAACCCATTCCAAGTTATTCAAAACTAAAAGAAAGTGTAGAAAAGACACAATCGCAATCAAACCAAAATATTACAAATCAAAAAATCCGCAGCAACGCTGTTGTACTATTCAAATATAAATCATCTCATCAGATATAAACATAACCTGAATTGTTACCATCAAAAGCTCGATAACAAAAAAAGGTGATGGAAGTATGATTGTCTCATACTTCCATCACCTTGATATTGCGGTGTATAACTGCTCGTGTTTCTCAGACAAATGTCTGATACTTACGAAACTCACAGAGCCTGTTATTATTTCAGAGGAATAAAGGTGTAGTTACTTTGTTCCCCATCGCGATACTCTGTGGTTTTCAAAATTGATCCTGTCAATTCCCTGATAACCACGTAATCTCTTTCCTCATTTACTGGGCTTCCGGTTTCCCAATAAACAAGCTGGTCAGGCTTTGTGGAATGCCACCTCCAATTCATGTTGGCTTCTTCGATGATATTGGCACCTGCCAGGAACTGGCCTAAGTAGGTACCAGCCTGAGAGAAAATGACGTTAAGTTTGTCTGCACCAAAATCATTATCATTCAGAAGATTTCCATCCTCTAATTTCGTTAAAGTCCAGGCTCTGGCGAGTAAATCCGTTTTTGATCCGGTTACGACTGTTGACACTTTATTCCCGCTTACTTTCATGGTGGCAGCATTCCAGGTAACGCTACCAGATAACTTTGTCCCATCAATAGTAACACCGGAGACCTTGCCATTTTTCGCCAGCGTAACTTCATTCCCGCTCACTATCAGGTATTTCCCTACAACACTATTCTTGCTCAATTCCTGATAAATAAATGTACTGTCTGCCAAAAATTCGATTGAACCGATATCTGCAGATGTCCTTGCGGATGCAAGTCCCAAAGTCCATTTACCCAAAATTTCGGCACTTAGTTGTTCCTTGGTCTTTTCAATAACGGGTTGCCCGGGATCCGGGTCCTTGTCTTTTGAACAAGCGAATAACAGTGTCAGACAGAGCGTCAGGAGAAGAGGTAACCATGTAGATTTTTTCATAGATTGAATCTTGAAGTTGAATTCTTTCTTTATGTATTAACGGATATTTTCAGAGTCATCAGAAATAGTCGCGATAGGTGACACCATATCAATCCACTGCAAATGCATAAACATCAATTGAATTTGCACTTCCGTTCGGTTTCCCAGCGAAGAAATACTCTCCTTTTTCCAGCTTCTGCGAAGGCACCAGCTTATAAACTCCATTCCCGGCAGGGAATATATTGCAGCTAATCGTATTATTGCCAGACTTAGCGCCTCCTGTAGGTTTTGCTGAAAAATGAGCAGCTGTGCGTTTTCCTTTTTCTATTTTGGTTTTGAACAATACAAATTCCGGAGCACCTGCTCCCGTATTTACCAGAAATCCAAGTGAATCGGCAGACTGTGTACGAATGCCTGCACTCACTCCGGCAATTTCATATTGCGCAGTGGCCCCGCCATAACCAAATGCCTTTAGTTTGGTAGCTGTGTTGGCTATGTTTTTTTCCAATGGCTTTACATCCTTACTGGCAGCTATCAGCAAATATGGGTGATTGATAAGCTCAATCTTCGCGGCAAGCATTTTTTCCGGATTCGGTTTCAATGACGTCGCCTTTTCTTTGGCAGCAGTTTTGGTAGAAGCCGCCGGACGTGCGTTTTCCACCATCGCGGAAATCACTTCGTTGGCTACTCCCTGCTTTTTCAAGTTGATGAGCATCGTTGACGAGACATCAAATTTATTCTCCGCATTATTGATTGTGGTGATAATAACGGACTTATCCAGACCGGCTTTGGACAGTGCGATAATAGACTGGTTAGTCAATACCTCAGGATTGGTTTGCCCGAAACTTTGCGTTGTGAGTAAAATACCCGCGAAAGCGGCGATGATGATTAAGTTTCTAAACGTTGACATAGTTGAAAAAAAAGGATTTACGTTCTTCAAAACAAGCCATAATCACTATTTGCAACCACCGTTTCTTCCAAAAGCCGGATAATTGACTCCCAAATACGTATTTTTTTTTCCGTATCTGTGTCTTCCAGTACCATATAATTAAGGTATTCTATTTAAATTAGCCTGCACTCAGCACCTCCTCGAAAAACTTATGTTAATGGTTCACCTAAAATCCTCCTTGCCCTACAGGCTTTTGAATTCACTGTGTCCGAAAAATTCAGATCGCTATTGGAGCCGTGTAGTCTTCTTCTCTTTAATCAGTAACATATTTATTGTCACCAATGCCTTTGCTTTTCAGGATAAGCCAAATACCAAAAATCCGTATGTCCGCCTTTTAGAAACGACCAAAGATTATAATCTCGCTGTTCAAAAAGGGGATTCTGCAGACATTGCAGAGAACTGCTATTTACTTGGAAAAAGATATATTGCTGTGGGAGATTATACGGAAGCGCAAACGTGGCTCTTGAAAGCACTAGGCATCAGAGAGCAAATTGGAGCCTATGAAGACATAGGTAAAATATACACTCGGATGCAGGAAATTCAGATTATACTGAAAACATCTGAAAACTCCATTTTATATGCAAGAAAAGCCTTGTTTAACTTTCAAAAAGCAGGTGATCGAAAAGGTTTGATGACTGGTTACACTACGATGGGCACCTCATTTCTGCAAATGTTTGAAATCAGCAAAAGCAATAGCTCATATTCTGCACCAAAATATGCGCTGGACAGTGCTATATATTATTTCAAAAAATCAAATACAGTTGCCATATCGCTGGGGATCCGGATTGACATTGCTGAAAATTATCGAAACTTAGCCAGCGCCTACAAATTTAAAGGGAATATAGACCAATACGAGAATTATTTAATACGAGCTGCAAGTATTTTCAAAAGTGAAAATTACAAACGAAACGACTTACACTTATCCCTTGATGCAGTCAGCACTTATCTGGATCGGTCTAATTTCAAAGAAGCCAGAAAATGGTTAATGAACGCAGAACGACTAGTTGCATATCCGGAAATTACGGATAATCTGAAGCATAGTTTTCAGATCGTACGTGCGAGATATCTTGCATACGGAAAAAACTGGGACAAAGCTTACTTCCTGCTACACAGTGCCTACCAAACTCACGCACAAAATGCCCAGTTGAATGGAATACAATCCGTAAAGAATGTCCGTAAAATCTATGAGGGTGAGTTAAAGGAAATTGAATTAAAAGCCAGGAAAAATGAAATCGGTATCCTACAAAGTAATGCACAAACCCAAGCCAAACTGACCTGGGCAATCGCATTAATTTTGGCACTTGCTATATTGGCTACGGTGTTTTTCGCTATACTTTACAAAAAATATCTGTCGGTAAGCAAATACAATGCACTGCTGATCCGGGAACAGAGCCACAGGACAAAGAATGACCTGCAGTCGGTGTGCGATCTGTTGAGTCTGCAGCTATTCGAAGTTCAGGATGATGCCACCACCCGGATATTACAAGAGAGTTTATTGCGGGTTGAATCGATGACGATGGTACACCATAAGCTTTATCAGGACAATAATCTGGCGAAAATACAACTGGATCAGTACATCAGGGATCTTGTACAAAGCGTCCTCAAAGTTTACAAAAAGCAACACGTAAGTGTAAATTTTGACATTCTGCCGTGCTGGCTGGGATCAGAAAAAGCAGTGTCATTCGGACTTATTCTGAACGAATTGACAACTAACGCCTGCAAATACGGCCTGGATAGCTATGATGCTCAGATTGACATCATTTGTGAGGAAAATGAGGGTCGTATTCACTTCAGCTTCGCGGACAATGGTCCCGGTGCTGATTCTATTACAGCGAATAGTGGATTCGGAATCAATCTGATTACCATGCTGACCTCGCAACTTAAAGCAGCCGGTCATTTTGAAATAAAAGAGGGCTTTTCGTATACATTGTTTATTCCAAATAGGGAAACCAAAAAAACCATCAATAAAGGGACTTCAAACGACGGATCTCAAAACCAAATCCATGAGTACGCGCATTAATGTATTAATTGTTGAGAATGATATTCTGCTGGCAAACAATATGAAATTGAGTCTGCAAAAAGAGGGATTGTTTGTAGCGGGAACAGCTAATAGTATGGAAACGGCTCTTCATATCATGAAAAAAAATGATATTGATATTGCTTTGATTGATATTGAATTGGATGGACCTGAGGATGGAGTGGTCACCGCCACGGAACTCGTTAAAATCAAATGGATTCCGATAATTTACATTACCGGAAATACGCCGCTGGTGATCGGTGACAGGATCAAAAAGACTTTTCCCGCCGCATTTTTGGAAAAGCCTGTAAGAGTGAAGGAGTTGCATGTTCAGATTGAGATCGCATTGCACAATTTCAATGCAGGTAATCTGCCCAACCCTGTAAAAATCGAGACCGGGCAAATATTTTTACCGACGGTCCAGGGACTGATCAGTGTTAAAGTGAATGAAATTCTATACATAAGAGCTGAACGTGTAAACGCCCAGCTCTTTCTTACTACGACCGAAAGTCAACGAATTCAGCAGCCTGGAAGCTCTACCATGCTGGCATTTGTAAATAAGGGACGTATATCTACGAGGTTACCTTCTCACTTTTTCGAATTATCCCGGTCATTTGTGGTGAATTTAAATCACGTTA
>DASYHR010000105.1:0-2192 GCA_035998385.1 Dyadobacter sp.
AATTCCGGCTGTATTGGTTATGTTCGCCGTACTTCATTTTAACAGGCAGATTATGATTTTCTCTGCCATAGCAACATTTTTCTTTGTGTCGCTGATCTTTACACCCACATCAAATCCTTCGATAGTACGCTTTCAAAGTGCTTTTCGTCCATCTGAAGATGCTTCATATAACGTGAGAAAGCAAAATCAGAAACGCATCCAGCCTTACATTCTTTCACATCCAATGGGTGGCGGGCTTGGGGCAACCGGTATGTGGGGTGTCCGGTTTGCGCCGCATTCGTTTCTTGCCAACTTTCCGCCCGATAGTGGATACATGAGAGTAGCTGTGGAAATGGGTTGGATAGGTTTGCTGATATTTTGCTGCCTGATGTTTATCGTGCTTAAAACCGGAATTGAGAATTTTTACAAGATTAGGAATCCGGAATTGCGAGCCTACTGCCTTGGTATGACACTTGTGCTATTTGCACTCAACATAGGTAATTTCCCTCAGGAGGCTTTGGTACAATATCCCAACAACATTCTTTTTTATCTTGCAATCGCGATCATTCACGTCACTTATCGTATTGACAAGCAGCAAAGGATTGCTGCTAACTAATTCCTGATCGCACCAGGAGCTCTCTGATCTTGTTTTGAACAGGAACTTCGAAGAAACGGAAAGTGAGCTGGCCGAGTGTGAATACAATCAACAGATATACAATGAAAATCCAGGGGGCAAAAAAGGTGCTGTAAGATTCTGGTTTAAGAATCAAAAACATCAGAAGTTGTACCGGAAAATGAATCAGATAGGTGGAATAAGTCATGTCTCCGAAGAAGCGAAAAACGTAGTCGGGGACGCGATCAAAGAATTTATGACTGAATACGACTATAAAGGTCCATACCGAGAGTAAAGAAAAAGTAAGAAGATCCGGATATAAAAAGCCTGTAACCCTCTCATAGAGCGGTTCTATAATCCTTGGTGTGTGCTGGGTGGAATACCAGGAAATAAATAAAATAAGTATGATGCCTGATTGCTGTAGTCTGTTTTGCGCAACCATATCATAAACACGTGTCAGAAGGCAGCCGGCAAAAAAGAGGTAGATGCTGGACGACAGATCATCACCGGCAAAAAGAAGCTCCCATTTTTTTACCATCATAAAAAAAATAAACACACCAATAAGTCCCCAGCTTGTGCGAATAAGACCGGATGCACAGATTCCAAAGAAGACCAGATATACCATTATCTCAATAGAAACGCTCCATGTAGGCCCATTGAACGACAATCTATTGTCTCCCCATGCCTGGACAAACAGCAAGTTCTGAAAAAAAGACTGGGCACCGTTTTTTTCATAAATGAAATACCTGCCATACTCAGAGTTGTACCAGAACTGTAATCCTATCACAATAAGTAAAGTGAGTAAATGCAGCGGGTATAGTCGGGAGAATCGGTTCAGCATAAACCGCGGGAGACGTATTTTTCCTAAGGTAATATTTTGCTGATAAACTTTATAGAATATGACACCGCTAATCAGCCAGAAGACCTGAACCGCGTAATAACCTTTGGTATAGAAAAGCTCGAAAAAATGAAAGAACGGCTGTTCTGTCAGAAACAGCTCCCGCTTTTCGAAGCTTACAAACGGATAAAAAAAATGCTGATAATGCCAGATTATCACAGAAACGGATAACAGGAAACGCAAGAGATCCAATCCCCTGAGATTATTGATATATGCTTTTTTCATCAACAATTACCTGAGGTAATCATAGTTAAACTTGATATGACGGTATAAATGACGTAAAAATGCAATGATTGGATTGGTATTTACTCTCCATCTGTTACGGCTTACAGTACTAGGCTCGTCAGAAGAGTTGCGTTGGTCAAACAGCGCTGAAGGGTTGTCATACTGAAGAGCTTTTCCATTATTTTTCAGGAACGAAATCATCATTTTGTATTCCGTAGCTTCTACTTTTATTCCTTCAGGATACCTGCCAAATTTTTCAAAGAAGCTGGTCCGCCGCAGGTGTGGATGGTCGCTGTAATAGTAGAACTTTTTATAACCGGGAGCCGAAAAACGGAAAATCATTTCAGAAAATCCTTGTCCCACACTTTTGAGATAGGGGTATTTGAAATAAGCGTAAAATCTTACTGCATCAAGGTCTGCACGTTGCTGCATGAAAGACAGAGCGATGGTAAGGTTTTCCGGAAATATGGATTCAGG
>DASYHR010000108.1:0-2757 GCA_035998385.1 Dyadobacter sp.
TTGTTCCAAAAAACCGTCCGGCTCTGCCTGCACTACATGTCGAAAGCCTTTCAGTAACTCAAACTGCGAGTAGACTTCCAATTTATCGTAGAGGTCTTCGGATCTGAAATCGATCCAACCCACTACACCCTTAATAAAATCATTCGCTTCAGCCAGATGTAGCATAAACTCCGTCTCCACATCAGACTGATCTGCCTGCACTGCTACGCAGCCATCAACTTTATTCTTATCCAAAACAGGTTTCAGATCAGCAGGCAAAAAGTCCCGGCGAATCGTCTCCATTTCGGGAGTGATCCAGGAATCTCTGATCGGATCAAAAATCCAGAAATGCTGATGGGAATCAATTATCATATTTCAAATTATCAGTTCTGGTCAGGCATTGTTAGTTGTTGTCAAGGGTTGACATTTATTGTCAAGGGTTGTCATTTTTGGTCAGGATTCGTAGCTGACAATACCTGACTACTTCCTGACCATACATGTCTCCCTGACCATTCCCGTTAAGTATATTTACGCTACCGGCGTCCAGGCAACTGCTTCCTGTTTCTGCTGACCAAGCCCTTCTATACCCAGCTCTACCACATCACCAGCTTTCAGGTATACCTGAGGTTTCATTCCCAAACCTACCCCCGCAGGCGTACCGGTTGTGATCATGTCACCAGGAAGCAAAGTCATGAACTGGCTCAGATAACTTACCAAAAACGGAATATGGAAGATCATATCAGAGGTATTACTATCCTGAATTTTCTTTCCATTCAGCGTAAGCCAGAGATCCAGGTTATTCGCGTCTGCAATTTCTGAAGCAGGAACAAAATAAGGTCCAAGTGGAGCGAATGTATCGTTGCTCTTTCCTTTTACCCATTGTCCTCCGCGTTCCAACTGGTAGGCTCTTTCAGAATAATCGTTGTGAACCGCATAACCAGCTACATAATTCAGCGCATCCGCTTCCTCAACGTAACTTGCTTTTTTACCAATGATCACCGCCAGTTCAACTTCCCAATCCGTCTTTTCAGAATTTCTTGGAATCACTACATTGTCATTCGGACCGCAAAGTGCCGACGTCGCCTTGAAAAAGATGATCGGCTCCTTCGGTAGCTCTGTAGCTCCTGACTCATATGCATGTTTGGCATAGTTCATACCAATACATACGATTTTCGAAGGACGGGCAATGCAGGATCCGAAACGGAAACCATCTTCTACTTTGGGAGCAGATGCAGCGTTGGTTTTCAGCCATTCTTCCAAACGAGTTACACCGTCTGTAGCAAAAAACTTCTCATTGTAATCTTCGCCAAAAGCAGAGACATCTATTCTGGTTCCATCTGCAAGTTCAACACCCGCTTTCTCCTGCTCAAAAGCACCAAATCGGAATAATTTCATAATGGTTTTAGGTTTTGTATTCGGCTGCCAGCACTCGGCTGACAGCACTATTGCACGACAATGTTGTTATATCTTAATTAATGTTTAACAGGCACCCAAAGTTCGATTGCCGAAAGCCGACTGCCTATCGCTCTAGTTGTTCAGCTTCTCAAATCCCCCGTCAATCAGATAGTCGCAACCTGTAACAAATCCGGCTTCGTCTGAACACAAATAAAGCGCCAATGCACCGATTTCATCAGGCTTCGCCATTCTGCCAATGGGCTGAGTTTTGGAAAGTTTTTCAAACATTTCAGATTCCTGACCCGGATAGTTTTTTGCGATAAATCCATCCACAAACGGCGTATGTACACGTGCAGGAGAAATGCTGTTACAACGTATGTTATCTGCCAGATAATCCTTCGCCACGGAAAGTGTCATCGAATACACCGCACCTTTGGTTGTAGAATAAGCAAACCGATCAGGAATACCTACAGTTGCAGCAATAGATACCATATTGAGAATCACACCGCCGCCACCACTCTTCAAGTGGGGAATAGCAGCGAAAAGACAATTGTAGACACCTTTTACATTCACGCTCAGCAAACGGTCAAAATCAGCTTCCTGTGTTGTATCAGCTTTACCAACATGTGCAATGCCGGCGTTATTCACCACAATGTCAATTTTTTGCCCTGAAGCGATACCATCAATCAAACTCACTACATCGGTCTGTTTTGACATATCGACGGCATGCGCATCTGCATATCCTCCTTCTTTTCTGATCTCATCCGCAACTTGTTTGGCAAGTTCGAAGTTGAGTTCAAGAATATGGACATAAGCACCTTGTTTGGCGAATGTCTTTGTGATAGCTAATCCAATTCCGCTCGCTCCACCTGTTACCAGAGCTACTTTTCCGGTTAAATCAAACATGATTGTTATTTTAAAAATCCTACGGCTTCAACCAAAGCCTGTATTATATGGAAAAGGTTTTCCAATTTATTCTTTACTCTAAACCCTTCCCCATGCTCAAACCCCTCTGCCCGTTGCACTACAAAGAAACCCCTCTTTTCCATGGAATAAAGTCATCCTGACCTAATTGCTGTGCTTTGGTAAGCTCTCCGCTGGCAACTTTAATTACATATTCCAAAAGGTGTTCTGCGTTCTGCTCGATAGACTGCGTTCCGTCTACCACAGGCCCGCAATCGAAGTCGATCACATCAGGCATACGTTTCGCCAGAACTGAGTTAGTTGCCACCTTTGCAACCGGACAAATCGGGTTACCGGTTGGTGTACCCAGACCAGTCGTGAACAAAATTACGTTTGCACCCGCTGCGCTCTGACCTGTAGTGGCTTCTACATCATTGCCAGGCGTACACACCAGGTGTAAACCAGATTCCGTAGCACGTT
>DASYHR010000112.1:0-7642 GCA_035998385.1 Dyadobacter sp.
TGACCTGTGAAGTCATCAAAAGACAACGGACGCAAAGCCCTCTCTATTTCCTTTTCGGTATTGGAAAGGTTTTCTCCATCTCCTGACAAATAATCCTGGCGCATATTTCTGACTTATAAGCAAAGGAAAAATAGCACATCATGCTGATATATCCGGCTTATATTAATTTAAGTTATTTACACAAAAATAACCTTTATAATCGGCAAAACCGCAACTCCCTAGCGGATCACCATGACCGAACCACGTCGCACCACAGGGTTACGTTCGGGGAAATAGAGTGCCTCGTAAGAAATAACATAGGGATACACGCCGGGTTGAACTTTTAAACCTTTGTATGTTCCATCCCAACGATCCTCAATACTTTCCGTAGCGTAAATGACCTCTCCCCATCTGTTGTAGATACGGATCGTGAATTTAGTAAAGTACGCTCCGAAGATTTCCAGTCGTTCATTCATTTGCGGACCATTTCCGTCCGGTGTAAATGCGTCAGGAATAAAGAACCGGGGTTCGCATTTGTCGATTACATTGGTTGATTTCTCAGCTGCGCATCCGTCTGTATTGGTCGCAACTACTGTATAGGTACCTTCTGTATTCACGGTAACCGTTCTGGTGGTGTCACCGGAATGCTGCCACTCGTATTTGAGGTCTCCGACCCCATTTGCATCCAGAATCACAGATGCCCCATCAGGAATACAGATTACATATTCGGGAGTGAGGTTTAATACCGGCGAAGGCAATTCAGAAACATTCAGTGTATCCGAGTTGTAACAATCGTTTCCGTCTTTAACAACCACATGGTATTGTCCCGGGCTGCCAACCTGTATCTCGCGCGTGGTTTCTCCGGTGCTCCAGTTGAACTCTATCCATCTTGTACTCTCAACTTCCAGGATAATAGAGCTATCGCGACACATGGTTGTGTCCGGCCCGATTGTAAACGGTGGTGGCGTACGTAATGTAATCTTGATCGTGTCCGAAGATGCGCAATCCTGGTTAGGCCCGTTATAGGCATAGGCAATATAATCTCCTGTTGAGGTTGCGCGGTATTCCCGCTGACGGCTGATTACCCTTCCCCTGCGCATCCAAACATAAGTATCTGCCTCAACATTGATCCTCAGCGGAACATACGCGCCACAGGTATCTTTATCCGGACCAAGATTAATGGCATCCGGTGTGTCGTAAATCGTTACCTGCTGAACTACGATGGTATCCCGGCAGTTTTCTACGGTTAGCAAAAGTGCCACCTGATAAGTCCCGGCCTCTGTATAGGTATGCGTCGTTTGCTGCTGTTCGGATGGTGCCGAGAAAAGCGGAGCTGCAGGGTCATAATCAAAATCCCAAGCATAGGTATTTTTCAGAGGATCGCAAACCGGGCTTGCTTCAAAAGTCGTGGGTTCATTGGTACAGAAACCATCCGCTTCAAACCCTGCCCCAGAACCATCCTGACTGAAATCCTGTACCATGGAGGGTAATCCAAGCTGGCTTTTTTTACCACCGAGCAGTACACCTTCTTTTTCGTATTCCACTCCTCTGATGGAATTACCTTCCGGTTCACTAATCGTTGCCAGATAATCACTGCCCTGAATGGCCATATATATCTTCCCATCCGGGGCATATTGCAACGCTCCATACTTCTCCGTTGCCGAACTGTCTATCGATAGCGCAGTTTCTGTGAGCAAGCTATCCGGCATTGTCAGATCGTATTGTTTCAATACAGATTTGGCGCCGCCCTCTCCCTGAAACGAGATATACATTTTTTCTCCCGATGAAGAAAACTCAATACCATAAGCAATCGGTGGTGCCGGACCCAGGTTCACAGTTTTGTCATGTGTGAGCGTTCCGGTAGAATCGTTGAAATAAAATAAATCGACATAATTGGTCGGCGGACCGGGCACAATCACCGCAAGGCGCCGCTGTCCTGTAGTGGTATCAGGAGAAGAGAATTTCATGTAGCCCTCTGCCTTGTTAAGGCTATCATGGGCCATTCCTAATTCAGGCGCGCTAGTTTCTACCAAACCACCTGTGGTAGCATGAAAAATTCTGAACTTATTGGTACCGTAGTCATGCGAAACAACCCAATATGTACTGTCTCTGTCATTTCTCACTGAAGCCAGACGTTCTGTTGTTGGCTGCTGCAAAGTTGTATTTTGTTCAATAACAGCACCCTTCCCATTCTCCCTGCGCATATCCACTACATTGACCGTAAGCAGTTTCTCACCATTGATCTCCGATGTAGTAAATACGTTGAACAAATACTCACATCCCTTACAAGTGGGTTGCGGAACAATTAACACTGATTGTGTACTATTCTGACTTCCTTTCATGGGCACACACGCCGCGTTGAGACACGGCATCTCTTCCCCATCCCTGTTCCATATCTTTATACCATCGGAATAGAATAACAGTTGTCCGTTCGAATTGGCTATAGAGGATGTTCCTTCCGGCGTATTGATTTTCCCGTCAGTTATAGGTGTAGGTGGATTGTTTGAAAAATCGAGTCCCGCATTACCTCCGAAAAACCATTTGGATCCTTCCTGAGCAGGCGGTTCAATGCAAACTTTTACATTGACCCGATCCTGTATTTTACAGCCATTTGCCAGAATTACCTCTACCGAATAACAGCCCGAACTATCCACTTCTAAAGTACGGGTTGTATCTCCTTTTGGATACCATAAGTATTTAGCACCGTCTGGTTCTCCATTTGGGTAAGGATCCAAAGTAATAGTTTCACCTGCACAAATCGTCGTATCACTTTTCCAATCCTGGAAAGGTGGAGGTAATTCGCCGATAACGACTTGCTTGGATATAGCTGGTTGAACTCCGCCGTTTGCTAAAGTTCGGATAAGCGTAACTGTATAAGTGCCTGGAGCAGCGTAAGAGTGTTGAGCAATACGTCGTGTATCCGTCCCACCATCACCAAACGACCACTGCCACGCCGTAGCCATTCTGAGCGTATCCGAGAAAGTAGTCGAGTCGGCTTCACAATCGGGATTGAGCATACATTGCCCCTCGACCTTGAAGTCCTGCGCTTTCGCATGTACCGTGAAAAGTAACATGAAAAAGAAAAAACAATAAAAATGTTGCGACAGTGTATTATAAAATCGACTCATGTTTCGTTACTAGATCAATCGCCCCCAACCACTCAATTTAGATGCAAGTGTTACCCGACTATTCTAACGAAAATAAAATGTTAAAATTTTGTGCGGTAATGTCATAAAAACCATTCTAATTTGAATATTAATACGCAATTTGACCACTTTTTGTGGAAATATATTTGTATTTTCTTACAGGTTTTCCATTCTCGTTCTGAAAAGCCCTATAACGGATTATAATTTATGGCCAAGCATATACTATATGTTCTGATATTGACACTTTTATGCCAGAAAGGTTGGAGTCAGGACCCACAATTTTCTCAGTTTTACGCTAACCCACTGTACCTGAATCCTGCATTGGCGGGAGGTGCGCTGGCGCCACGTGCTACTGTAAATTACAGAAACCAATGGCCATCATTGTCGGCGAACTTTGTTACAACGAGTTTCGGGGCAGATCTATTTCTTCCCAATTACAACAGCGGATTGGGCGTATTGGTTACGATGGACAGCCAGGGACTAGGTAACCTTAAGTCGACTGACATTGCGCTACAATATTCCTACCAGATTCAGCTTAACGACGTAACCTCGCTTCGGCTTGGAATTCAGGGCGGGTTTGCTACCAGAACACTGGATTATTTTGGTCTTACATTCGGAGATCAGTTTAACAATGGAGGGCTTCAGCCGGGAGTTCCTTCGCAGGATCCCTACGCGCAGGGTGGTCCCAATGTAAATTATGCTGATTTCGGATCCGGTATGATGCTTTATTCGGATTGGTATTGGGCAGGTCTTGCAGTACACCATCTCAACAGGCCAAATCAGTCATTTTCTGCAGAAGAAGCGCGTCTTCCTATGAAGACAAGTTTTCAGGCTGGTTTAAGAATTCCTTTTGGGGGTTACACTTATTTAGGGAATGAAATTGATAAGGAAAAAACGATATCCCCTGCAATCATGTATAAGAAACAGGGTAAGTATGATCAGTTCGATGCGGGTTTGTATGTCACTATTGAACCACTCGTACTTGGGGCGTGGTATCGTGGAATTCCTTTCAAACAATATGAACAGGGTATCAATAACCATGAGTCCCTGGTATTTCTGGCAGGATTTCGCCAGGACAAATTCTCCATCGGATATAGCTACGACGCCACAATCTCTACATTGGGCATGAGCAGTGGTGGTGCGCATGAAATATCACTTTCCTATATTTTCGAGCCACTCACTCCTAAGAAAAAACGACCAAAAAGCAGTAAGAAGCAATTATCTTGTCCTAAATTTTAATTTCGGAGTCCGTCTTTGAGTAAGACTAGGAGTTTCCTTTCTTTGTTGTAACAAATATATTCCTATCCATTACTTAATATCGACAATGCGCGACGTTTCTAAATTGGCACTGCTGTTCAGCTTGGCCATTTTCACCATTCACTCCTTCGCTTTTAGCGCACCACCTAAACGTGAATTTTACGAAATCAGAATTTATCACGTTAAGAATTCTGATCAGGAATCCCGGGTGGAGCAATACCTGAAAGATGCTTATTTACCTGCTGTTCACCGCCTTGGCATCAAAACTGTGGGTGTTTTCAAACCTGTAGCTGCTGATACAGCCGCTTTTGGAAAGCTTGTATACGTGCTTACGCCATTGAAATCTCTGGATCAGCTACTTACTTTACCTAAGCAACTTGATAAGGATGCGGCTTACCTCTCTGCAGGAAAGGATTATATTGACGCTGAGTACAAAAACCCGCCGTACTCCCGTTTTGAATCAATTGTTTTACAAGCTTTTGAGCAAATGCCAGTGCTTGCAAAGTCAAAATTGACGGGACCAAAAAGCGAACGCATCTATGAGCTTCGCAGCTACGAGGGGCATACTGAAAAAATTTACCGGAACAAAGTTAAAATGTTCAATGCTGGTGGAGAGATACCTCTTTTTGACAGACTAGGATTTAACGGTGTTTTCTATGGGGAGGTAATTGCAGGAAGCAAAATGCCGAACCTTATGTACATGACTACGTTTGCAAACAAAGCGGACCGCGATGCACATTGGAAAACTTTCAGCGACGATGCTGAATGGAATAAACTGAAAGTGAATCCGGAGTATCAGAATAACGTCTCCAAAAATGTGCAGATGTATTTGTTCCCGACTGAGTATTCAGATATTTAATTATTAAAAAAGGACGGGCAACAGCTGAAAATGCTACTTGCCCGCCCTTTTTCTTTTCCTCTTCCAGAAGTTCTTACCAGAGTTTTGAGGCAGTTTGTTGCTGGTGATCACGATACCCTGATAAGCCAGAAACTCTTTGATAGCATCCACTGAACAATCAAACTGCACTGCCAAAGTCTCTATCTCCAATCCTGTATTCAGATATCTGTTGATTATCTCTGCTTTATGTTTAGCCTTGATTCTCGATTTACGACCTGACTTGGCTACCCGCTCCGGAAAATCTCCCTGCATTTCCAATAGTGCCTTAATCAATTGATCAAGCGCAGCATATCTAATTTTAATTACACTCTTCCTGGGAGTTACGAAAGCATGAACAATATGCTCAATGGCAATATACCTGTCATTATTATTTGATTCGATGAGCTCGATTCGATAACTACTTTTACCAGAATCAAAAACGACAGTTTCTAAAATCTCCTCCATAAAAGCCAGTCAAAATTCCAGCTTGTGACTTTCATAAAAGAGATTAGTAACTTCCTATATTTAAATTACTTCAATATAATGTGGTTACTTTTTCACCCCCTCAATCGCGCCCCTTACACTGCCATACTCACCCAGAAGTGTTTCTGCTTCATCAGGGGAAACACCCAGTTCATCAATGATCATATGAATAGCACGGTTTACAAGCTTTTCGTTTGTCATTTGCATATCCACCATCTTATTACCTTTTACTTTTCCAAGGCGAATCATAACAGAAGTCGAGATCATATTCAGAACCAGCTTTTGGGCTGTACCCGATTTCATTCTTGTGCTTCCGGTTAAAAATTCAGGCCCTACCACTACTTCCACCGGATATTGAGCTGCAGCCGCTACTGCTGAACCATCATTACAAACAACACAGCCCGTAAGAAGTCCCGCTTTTCCAGCTTCGTTTAATCCACCGATTACATAAGGGGTACGTCCCGAAGCGGCGATGCCTATCAAAGTATCATTTTCTGTTGGATCGTAACTTTGCATATCGACCCAAGCCTGGTTCCAGTCATCTTCCGCATTTTCAACCGCTTTGCGGATGGCTGTATCGCCACCAGCGATAATTCCAACAACCAGATCAAACGGAACACCAAAGGTTGGCGGACATTCCGAAGCATCTACTACGCCCAACCTTCCACTAGTACCTGCTCCAATATAGAATAAACGACCTCCGCTTTTCATTCTCGGAACAATCTGCTCTACCAAAGCTTCGATTTGAGGAATTGATTTTTGCACGGCATTGGGAACAGTATGGTCTTCCTGATTGATCGAATTCAAGATTTCCTGAACACTCATTTGTTCCAGGTTATGATAGGCTGACGAGGATTCTGTAGTTGACATGATGCTGTTAATTTTCAGTTTGGAATATGATTGGTTCTTCTAAACAATACTTTCACCAATGTAAATTTGGTATTTATCAAAGAATATTTTCAAAAATATGCTTTGTTATTTGGAAAATAAAAAGATTGCCCGCTAATTTGTAACGAAAATAAAAAATCAGCGAAATTTCGCTAGATACAAAATTTACGTTTTTGACATGAAATCATCCATTCTCATTCCAGGCCTGTCGGTAGTCACGCGTTTAGCGTGAGTGAGGATGATATGCACCAAGATATCTAACGCCTCGCTCACCTGAAATGAGTGAGGCTTTTTATTTCAATATATTCACTATGGCGACTGAACTTAACAGATTTTCTAAAACACTTACTCAGGAAGTAACCAATCCTGCTGCGCAGGCAATGCTTTACGGCATTGGGTTGAAAGAAGAGGACTTTGTTAAACCTCAAATTGGTATTGCAAGTACCGGTTATGAAGGAAACCCATGTAACATGCACCTGAACGGACTTTCGGTATATGTAAAACAAGGAGTTACCGCCAATGATATGGTCGGTCTGATTTTCAACACGATTGGCGTATCGGATGGAATGACGAACGGTAATGATGGAATGCGCTATTCGCTTCCAAGCCGCGATATCATTGCAGACTCAATTGAAACTGTAGTTGCAGCACAATGGTATGATGGTGTAATCGCCGTTGTAGGTTGTGATAAAAATATGCCTGGCGCCATTATGGCCATGGCACGGTTGGAACGCCCTGCTATTATGGTATACGGTGGAACGATCCGCTCAGGACATTACAAAGGTCAGAAACTGGATATCGTTTCAGCATTTGAGGCATTAGGAAAAAAGTTTGCCAACAACATTTCTGATGAAGATTATAAAGGAGTAATTCAGAACTCTATTCCGGGACAAGGTGCTTGCGGCGGTATGTACACTGCTAATACCATGGCCTCTTCGATCGAAGCGATGGGATTGAGCCTTCCTTTCAGTAGCTCTTACCCTGCAACGCACGAAGGCAAGCAGGAAGAATG
>DASYHR010000454.1:0-2736 GCA_035998385.1 Dyadobacter sp.
TCAGCCCCTTTCACCATCCAATTTCCTCTTACGAAAACATTCGTCTTTCTCGCAAAATCACCTTTCCCTTCCCAAACCACAGGCATACTTTCGGCAGGGCGTGTCAATACTGTTGAATAATCAGCTACGATCTGGTCATAGCCGGCTTTATCACTACCCGGCAGTTCTTTTTGAAAACTCATCCAGGTTATTCTCACCCATTCTTCAGGAGTCTTCTGGCTTTTCAAAGACAAATAGATATCATGTTTTCCTGTTGTTTTTACAATGGGAGTCACCAACACCGTATCGCGAACAGGAATTTTGATCTGAGATAAAACAGGGCCGTCCAGCTTGTCAAGGTGTAACGTCAATACAGCATTTTCTGCACGGGTAGAAACATTCATGACCAAACTACCTGCACCGGTAAGATCCACCGCAGGAATTCTTGCATTGCCTTTGTCTTTTACTCCGTAATAGGAAATAAGAAGTACCGTTGACTGATCACCCTTGATAAAATTATGCGCATTAATCTTCGGCTCCATCACCCGCATAAACTGTGTTACTTCTTCAGTTTGTTTTGGATTGTGCTGCGTGATCCATTGTTTCACCCGCTCTACACGAGCTGAATCTTCTCCTTTGTAAAAACGCAATTTGGGCCATTCATCCCACACATCTTCGTCACGTGTGTTGTTAAAGAAGGCCATATACTTGAAATAGTCTTCGTGAGGAATCGGATCGTACGGATGACTATGGCATTGAATACAAGCAAAGGTTGTCCCCTGCCACACTTCCCAGGTTGTATTGACACGATCAATCAAAGCAGCTGTACGAAACTCTTCGTCATCTGTCCCCCCCTCGTTGTTGGTCATCGTATTACGGTGATAACCAGTTGCTATCATATTTTCTTCTTTTGGAAAATGATCCTTCCCTTTTGGAAGCAAATCACCGGCAAGTTGTTCGATTGTAAACTGATCAAACGGTTTATCCTCATTGAAAGATTTCACCACATAGTCCCGATAACGCCACATGCTCCTCCCCCCGTCACTTTCATACCCTTTTGTATCGGCATAACGCGCAAGATCCATCCACATAGAAGTCCACTTTTCACCGTAGGCTGGCGATTTGAGCAACCGGTCTACAACTTTTTCATAAGCATTTTCAGAAGTGTCATTTTTGAAATCCTCTACCTCTTTTTCCGTCGGAGGAAGTCCGGTAAGATCAAGGCTTACCCTGCGAATCAGTGTAGCTCTGCCAGCTTCGGGCGAAACTTTCAGCTTATTTTCCTTTACTTTTTGAAGGACAAAATGGTCAATCTCATTTTTGGGCCAGTTGTTTTCTTCCTGGTTGAACAAACCGAATAAATTCCATATACTTTTTATAGTCGGAATTTCCGGTTTTTCTATTCTTTTATAAGACCAGTGCGTTTCCCATTCTGCTCCCTGATTGATCCATTTTTTAAGTGTCTCCACGTCGTCTTCACTGAGTGGCATGCCGTTTTTTGGCATTTTTTCATCAGGGTCATCGGTCAGGATTCTTCTGATCATTTCGCTGGCATCCGCATCTCCGCGTACTACAGGAATTTTTCCGGATTTACCGGGCTCCAGCATTTCATGTTCGAACAAAAAACTCACATCACCAGCTTTTTTTACCCCTCCATGGCAGCCCATACAATGTTTATTGAGTATCGGTTTGACCTCAGCATTGTAGTCGACTTTTCCACCAAACCAATTTGCTCCCGTAGTATAGAAAAGAAATACGCCCAACACCACAGAACCAACTAAGATCTTACTTATCATTATTCAGTAAATACAGCTAAAAACGCAGGTGAAATTTATTCTTCATAAAGTAATTACTTATTTTCTCCTACTCACAATTATTGTTCTGATTATCTTTAAATTAACCTGACTTAAAGTATAAGCGGATTCAGATCGGAACTAACCTTACCGCCTACCGGCATCCCACATATCCACCGCTGCCTGTCTGCTTCCTGATGTTCGTTTTGAGGGGCGATGATACCGGCTCCATCCGCCACAAATATGACAGTCATCACCTCTCTCATAGCAGTCTGCGAATGATTGCCCGGAGCTGAATGTAAAGTCCAGCCATAATGCCATGTCGCGTCACCAGCCTTCATGGTTTTAGCACGGGTTACTTCAAATTCTTTTTCTTTAATAAAATCCTCGAGCATTGCTTCCGACTCGTCCGATATGGCAATGTTTTTTACGAAACCGCTCTTATGCGAACCTGACGCAAACGTGAGCATGCCCATATCTTCGGTGATGTCGATCAACGGCATCCACATGGTGACTGTGTTGTTGGTATCCAATGGCCAGTAATATTGATCCTGATGCCATGGTGTGAAACCTCCTCCCGGCTCCTTGTACAGCGCCTGATCATGGTAAATTCTTACGTTGGCAACCCCAAGCAAATCTGCAGCTATTTTCCCGAATCGCCTGGCCAGAGAAAATGTGCGTACGTGCTCGTCTACTTCCCAAAGATTCATGATCTGCAAAAACGCCTTTCCGTACGTATCCCGATCTTCCAGCTTTCTTTTTTCCGTATTGAATTTTAGAGCAGCTTTGTTGATGACATCCCGATAGTGCTTGATTTCTTCGTCATCGAGAACATTTTCAATCAAGACATGCCCATTTTCTCTGAAATGGGACTTGTCTTGATCGCTTATGGCAATGTAATTTTTAAGGGTAGGAATAGTCGTATTCATTATATTCAATTTTTACAATGAATTTCAATATTCAA
>DASYHR010000125.1:0-1905 GCA_035998385.1 Dyadobacter sp.
ATTTCAGCGCCGTGATTCCACCCAATAAATTTGTATCGGTTTGCGGAGTGAATTTTTGATCAGAATTAATGACGATCGAATTCGCTTTGCCGTGGTTGTCATGTCCTTCAGCACAATACAAAACCGGACCTCTTTCAATAGCAACTTTGCCAATATTGTCCTTAATATTTTCGTTGCTCACTACTTGTCTCACCGGCATATCCAATGCTACTTCTACAACATCTCCTTTTTTCCATTTGCGGGAAATTGTCGCATAGCCATTCTCGGAATTGACCTGTACTACTTTGCCGTTTACTTTTATCGAAACCGGCTGCATTGTAGCGGATTTATAAGTGTATAGATTTCCTGGGATAGCCTCTCCTGTAGCCCAGCCTGGAATTCGAATGCAAAGCGGGAATTCCTGCTGTTTGTCGGGCGATACCGTCAGTTTGATATTGCCTTCCCAGGGATAATTGGTTTGTTGCGAAAGCTTCACTTTGTTGGCTTTTACGTTCAACTCTGTCTCGCTATCTGCGAAAAGATTGACGATAAGCTCATCACCTTTTTGTGCATAAATGTAAGCCGGTACCTGCGGCAGAAAGCGTGCAACATTGGTAGGGCAACAAGCCGTTCCGAAAAAGGGCTGTCGTTGTGCTCCGGATCCTTTTCCAAAATCATTTTTACCGTCAGACGACATAGGATTAACGTAGAAAAATTGATCCCCCTTTACGGACATTCCTCCCAAAAATCCATTGTATAACACGCGTTCAAAGACATCCATATACTTCGCCTGGCCTGTATATAAATACATTTTGTGGTTCCAGAGCATGTTGGCTATAGCAGAACAGGTTTCTGCGTAGGCATTGTCATTTGGAAGCAGGTAAGGTTTGTCAAAAGCTTCGCCATCCTCGCGGGCACCCACACCACCAGTGATGTACTGCTTTTTATGTGTGGCGTCTTCCCAAATCGTATGAATCGCTTTGTCATATGCAGGATCTTCTTTTTCGATCAACATGTCAGTAATGGCAGCATACAGGTACTGTGCGCGTACAGCGTGACCTACTGCCTCCTTTTGTCTTACAACAGGTACCTGATCCTGGAAGTAGCTTGGACCCAATTTATGTTCGTCGAGGAAAAGCGCACGTTTGTCGGAACGACCGCGCATATCGATGAAGAATTTGGCCAGGTCATAATATTCTTTTTTTCCTGTAGTCCGATACAAACGGATGAGAGCGGTTTCAGTTTCTTCGTGCCCGGGAACGACAATCAGCTGTCCGGGACCTGTTCCAAATGTGCGTACGAGATGATCAGCGTTTTTTGTTGCCACATCCAATAGTGATTTTTTGCCGGTTGCTTCGTAGTGTGCAATCGCGGCTTCATAAAGATGCCCCACATTGTAGAGTTCATGGCTGCCGTTTTCGAAGGCATAACGCGACGGTCCGGCGATCCAGTCGTAAGAACCAGTAGTGTCTTTATTGATGGTTCTGATGGTATATAAATACCCATCCGGCTCCTGAGCCGCAGCAAACAATACGATCAGACTGTCAAGATAGTGGTCCAGTTTGGGGTCATATTGATTCTGAAGTACATATGCCGCTCCTTCCACAGCTTTGAATACGTCGGAGTCGTTGAAGCGAACTCCCTGAAAAACGCCTTTTTTCAGCCCGCCCGCTACCGCAAAATTGTCTATCCGACCGGATGTTTCAATTTCGTGCATTACATGAGGAATGGTGGTTGTGCGGGCACTTTCAATACGCTGATGCCAGAATCCCTGTTTGGTTTTAACACTTTTTAATGGAACGGGCGAAGGTTTATTGCTTTGCGCAAAAAGAAGTTGAATGTTTACAAAAAGAATTATTGCGATGAAATATTTAGCCATTTTGGAATTGTTTGTCGTGTTAATAAACTTAAAAACAATTCCAAAAT
>DASYHR010000132.1:0-2088 GCA_035998385.1 Dyadobacter sp.
CGTCAGTAAGTAATTCTCAATTATAAACTCCGGTAAGATTAACTCGATAAGCGGCAAGAAACTCTCCAAAACTATGCGGTTTGATTAAAAACACAAACCTAAAAAAATCCTATGCCCTCCACAAGTTTAGGACTTGATCCGATTAAAACTGGATCAGGGCTTCAAATTTACGCATTTGGGAGGGATTGGGCATTGAGGGAAGTTTTAACGGAATACCGTTTAATAAAAAAGCACTTAGTCGATTTACGCTAAGTGCTTGATTTTCTGTGATTCCGTTGTGATTCGAACACAAGACCTACTGCTTAGAAGGCAGTTGCTCTATCCAGCTGAGCTACGGAACCGAAACGTTTAAATGCCTTACTGATATAACTCAGTTGCTTATTCGGTTAATAAAACAGGCAGTGAGCTCACGGCTTACTGCCTGTTTATTTGTCGGGGAGACAGGATTCGAACCTGCGACCCTCTGGTCCCAAACCAGATGCGCTACCGGGCTGCGCCACTCCCCGAATTTGATCCTACCTTCTAGATAAAATCAAAGGCCATTTAAAACAGTGTAGAGGAAGCGGGATTCGAACCCGCGGTACCCTTGCGAGTACGGCAGTTTAGCAAACTACTGGTTTCAGCCACTCACCCATCCCTCCGTCTTTCCGTTCTGGGTTGCAAATATAGCGGGTTGTAAATCAGAAAAGCAAACTTTTAATTAAAAAAACTTTATCAGAAGCGTTAAAACCCCTATTTTTGAAAAACTTTAAATTACACAAAACGTTCAGTATGAACTGGAATTACCCCTTTGGGAGCACAGAATATTTTTTCATATTTTTTTTCATATTCGTATACGTTACTTATATAATCCGTACCATAAGGGTTGCCAGACAGCTTAAAACGACAGCAAGAACCATCATTATAAAATTATTTTTAAGAAGTATCACGCTTGGTTTGCTGATCATCAGTCTCCTAGGTCCTTCTTTCGGGGAAGCCGAAAAACAGATTTCATCAAAAGGGAAGGACATATATATGGTGGTCGACCTTTCAAAGTCAATGGATGCAGCAGATGTGAATCCATCACGACTTGAAAAGGTCAAATTCGAAATGAATCATTTCATTCAAAATCAACGCGCCAACAAGATCGGGATCATTATATTCTCAAACGAAGCATTTGTGCAGGTGCCTCTCACGTACGATGCGGCTGCCCTGGAGTTATTTATACAATCTTTACAGACCGACCTGTTGCCTACGAGCGGAACGAATATCTGCGGCGCGGTCGAACTTGCTTACACCAAGCTGATGAGCGCCACCGATCCCACCAGCCGTTCCAAAATGATTGTCAGCTTCACAGATGGAGAAAACCGCAACGATTGCAGCCGTTCCCTTTACAATAATTTACGCAGGTTTGGTATAGGCACTTATGTCGTAGCGGTTGGAACAGCTAATGGAATCAGTATCCGTAGCGAGGGCAAGCCGTTATTGGACCAAAGCGGCAATATAGTTGTAAGTAAACTGGGAACGGGCTTTCTGAAATCCCTTGCGGGAAATACCAAAGGCAACTATTACGAGCTCAACAATGCGAAGAATGATATGAACAAACTGATTGCCGATGTTACCAATGCCGACGGTACATTGATCGACTCCAGAACTGTGACTGTTGCGAGTAACAAGTACTATTATTTTCTGGGTGCAGCATTAATATTATTACTGCTGGACGTGTTAATTACGATCGGAACCTTCCGTCTCTGACGATCTCTTCTTATTTTTGCACGGCAACATCCTTTTTTTCATGTCATCAATCATTCTCTATCTGCTTCTTTGGCTTGTGGACAATCGTAACTTCGATTCCATTACAAAAGCGAATGAGAGGAAATTAAGCGCAGAACAATTTTTTGAAAACAAACAGTATGTCGAAGCTGCAGATTTGTATCAGCAGATCACGTACGGATCTAACTTTTCCGAACCTGCTGCCAGACTGAATATGGCACATGCCTATTTCCTGGCAGGTAAGTATCGCAAAGCACTGCAACACTATCAGCTTTTGATCCGTGTCGGGGATAGAAAAATTTCTTCGGTCGCCAACTTGCAGATCGGTTTGATCAA
>DASYHR010000142.1:0-3209 GCA_035998385.1 Dyadobacter sp.
CATAGACATGGATTGTTTGATCTTCGATCTTGTTGACGATCCCTGAATACATCCATTGGCCAACATTTTTGCAAGCCCTTCGACCAACGCCTCTGGCTAGAATCAATGTTGCATTGGCTTCTGCGTCTTGCATTCGATTCAATGACTGCTGATAAGCATTATCTTTCGCTTTTCTTTCTTGTTCTTTGATTGTTGCCATACTGGTATAACCATAGGCTTTTTTCACTCTGTTATTCCAGTCTTCCGGTTTCGCACCTTCAGAAGTGGAAACCACCAATGAGAAAATCCGGTTCGGATGACAGTATTGCTCTATGGTTGATGGACCAAAGAAACTCAAGTCTCCTGCAGTCATAAAGAACAGTGGTTTGTCTTCCTTAGAACGACACCATCTGTCATGCATATCGCCACCCAACTGATAACAGTAATCTATGGCGATATTGAAGGTACGTCTTTTCATTTCAGCCACCGGTAGTGATGAACACCACAGCCGGCGATATTCATGCACGCCTTCAATTCTGGTATCACCAAATTCGGAATCAAACGTCATCCACTTCTTCACTGTCTCCGCATCCATAATTTGTCCGATCGTGGCTTTATAGAAAGAGTGATACTGCTGAATCAGATTCTGATGCGCAGCCTCATTTGGATTGTAAACTGTCCTGCAACTGCTGATGCATAGCGAAACTAGAGCAATCAGTACAAGTTTGATCGGCATGATTATCCTTGTTATATTTTGTTTATTGTAGATTATATTCCGTGGACTGTTAATCTCATTCATAAAAGAATGGGGCATGTCCTCAATGCTGGAAACGATTCAAGCCAATCTGGCGCGCAACATCATCGCGCGCAGAAAAGCTTTGAATACGTCTCAGGAGAAGCTGGCACTTTTAGCCGGGGTTGACCGGACATATGTCAGCCAATTGGAGAGGGGTATTGCGAACCCGTCTGTATCAATCCTGTGTCGGATAGCAGAGGTATTGCAGTGTGAACTGCATGACCTCTTATCCGATGAACCTAGCTTTGCCTGAAGCAGTTTCCCTGCCTAAACTCAGTACTCAAAATCCAGATGCATGATCACGCTGATCAGTCGATCAAACGTGAGCAGATCTTTCATATTGAGCGGTCTTCTGGCTTCATTGATTAAATCAATCGCTACTTGTCTTGGATTATGTTTGACCTTGGCTGAGCGTTTCTTGTAGCAATTCGTGCGGGTGTCAGAGTCAAACTGATTGTAGTGACCGATACCTAACAGGATGACCGCAGCCATCAGTTGCTCTTTAGGTCGCATCAAGCGCTGAGCAACCCGATCCGATTCCAGAAAATCCAGCTGTAGAAGCGTTCTCTCAAGATTGCCTCCCAGAGCTTTGAACTCACCACTTAATGACCACGGTGTTTTGAGGAAGTGATAAAGCGTATAGTGGTTAGTCAGTACCTGGTTAATTAGTCTGTTATATTCCAATGGCAGGCTTGAGATGGTTCTCAACAATGCACCAACTGCAAAACCATCCTGCATCCAGGCTGGAATCAACGTCGTATCCAAACCTTCGCCTTCTAGAAGCATGCCTACTGAGCTGACGTTTTGAATAATATTGGTTCCTTCCAAAAATACTTTTTTAGTCAGCCATACAGCACGAACCAATACGCCATAGCTGATATCCTTACGTTCAAGTTTAGATAACCAGGTGACACGCACGGTACGGAAGTCTCTGTAGAGCGTTGCCTTATAGATATAGGTAGAGTCAGGGTTTTTCTCGCAGGAGATATGCTGAATTCTGAACAGGTTGTAGATACTGCAAGTCGCCATTAGCTGGGTATTTTCAATTGCTTTCAAGAATTTCATGCTGCCTCCTTATTTTGATTGTCTGGTGTGATGATTAATCCGTTTTGTTTTAAGAGCCTTTCAAAAGCACTGCCGTCCTGGCGAGTTAAGTTGGGTACGAACCGGCTATACACGGTAAAGAGCATTTCAGTATTAGTATGGCCAAGCTGGCGCGCAATCCATTCAGGGGCTTCACCTGCAGCTAGCCAGAGCGTCGCTGCGGTATGACGCATCTGATAGGGTGTGCGTGCCTCTAAGTCCAGATGCCTGAGTAATGGATACCAGACGCGCTTGCAGAAGTTATGTAAATCTAGAGGTTTTCCATCCCGATTGCAGAATACAAATTTGGATAGCTTGCCCGTCGCCTCAAACTGCCGTTTAAGTGCTTCGAACACTGGTCGTGACATTTGAATGTCACGCTGGCTGAAGTCATTTTTGGTGTAGTCCTCTTCGCCTGCGGTAAATGTTTCCCGGATATGAATGAGACGTTTATCGAAATCCACATACTTCCACTTCAAACCATCTGCTTCACCAGTCCGCATCCCCGAGAAAAATCGTACAGTGAAGTAATCTTTAAAGTCAGCACGACAATTAGTTATGATGCTATTTACCTGATCGAGACTGAATGGCATGACATGCGCCTTCTTCAGCTTCAATGGTTTGATGCGATCAGCTGGTGTGTTAAAGTTGTAACGGTCGGCGGCTTCGTTGAGTACTTGCGTCAGCACCAGAACAATTGCATTGATTCTGCGTGGTGATAACTTTGAGTCCTGTTTACGTCCTGGTTCTTTAGCGAGAGATGAACGGAAACTGAGGATATCCTCACGATGAATGTCGCTGACCCTCGTTGTACCAAATTGCGGTATTAACCGTGAATCAACGATCTGCCTAACTGTGCTGATGTAAGTACGCCGCCATTCAACCGAAAATTCGTTAAACCACTGCTCTACAAATTCAGACAAGTAGGGCGTAGTCCCAACGCTGCGATTTGAGATAAACGTGGATGATGCTGGTTTGAGGGTGGAAGGGGCTCCACTAGAACCGTCGAATTTTTCCGCATTTTTACTGGCTGGAAAGTAACGACGATAGTCGAGCCGATCAGCAGCAATGTCCTCCTCAATTTTCTTGAGAATTTTTTCCATTTTGCTGCGATTGGTTTTGTTGTCATCAAGAGCGGTTTGTTCACGACAACGCACACCCTTATATCTAAAATCAAAAAAAAGCTGACCAGACTCAGTTCGGACACGAATACTAGGCATGGCAAACACCACCGTTTGCCATTGGAATTCCAAACGCCATAGCGCTAGCATTTAAAATATCTTTTTCTATCTGCTCCCAGATGTAAAGAATCTTTCTTCGCCCAAACGGGCGGACATAATGAACCCCCTCA
>DASYHR010000146.1:0-2082 GCA_035998385.1 Dyadobacter sp.
AAGGAAGTTAGAAGAAGTTATAGTAGTTACATTCGGTCTGAGCGCTTTTTGGCGGGCTGAACGAACAAGCAGAAGTTAAAGGAAGTTAGAAGAAGTTATAGTAGTTCCCTTTCGGGCTGAACTACTTTAACTCCTTAACTACTTTAACTCCTTAACTACTTTAACTTCTTAACTACTTTAACTTCCAACTCCTCCGCATCACAACCTCCTCAAATTCAACATTGATTTATTATTTAAAAAAAGTCTAAATAAAATTTGTCAAATAAAATCCTGTTTCTAAATTTGCGGAGACGTAGGGAATTGCAGACAATGCAATTACATCTATTTTTCTTCCGACAGTTTTTTATTTTTCAGCATGACCGTTTTCAATAGGCTTACCAGAACCAGCTACAACACCTTTGCTGTAGATTTCTCAACGCTCATTCTTCGCCTTACTTTCGGTATCCTGATGATACCTCATGGGTACGCCAAGTTTTTGGGCTTTGAGGAACGTCAGTTTAAATTCATGGAGTTTATGGGCCTTAGCAGTCCTGTGTCCTTAACACTGACAATTTTTGCTGAACTGGTATGCGCTGCACTTTTAGCTGCAGGTTTGTTTACCCGACTCGTCTGTATCCCGCTCATCATCACGGCACTGGTCATCGTTTTTGCAGCACACAACGGTGATATCTTTGGAGAGGCCTCCTCAGGCTTTTTCTATTTGATTGGTTATCTGGTCATTTTTATGGTGGGCCCGGGCCGGTACAGCCTGGATGCCCTTCTCTCACGCAAATTCAATTAGTTTACTTTACTTCAATCAAATTTCAATGAAAAAATCTCTGTTAGCTATTGCCTTCGTTCTGTTTTCGATCGGAAACCTTTTCGCACATGCACTGTGGATTCAGACCGGCACAACCGGTAAGATCGGGCAAAAGCAATCTGTAAAAATCATATATTCTGAACCGGACGACAAACCTGAAAAACTGGCAGACTGGTACTCTGATGTGAAGGACTTCGAACTTTGGCTGATCACTCCGGACAAACAAAAAGTCAAATTGACAACCGTAGCAGGAGAAGATCATTTTACCTCTGAGTTTACTCCCGAAAAAGATGGCGTATACACTTTGTCCGTTAGCAAGGCAGCGAAGGACCTGGGTGGAACAACCATTTACGAATTCAATGCGAGCGCTATTGTGAAAGTGGGCAAGTCATTAACTGGTTACGACGCAGCGGGCGATGGCAACGCAATCAGTGTTTTTACTGATGCATCCAAGGTTTTCAAGGTTAACCAACCATTCAGCTTTACAACTTTGTTAAAAGGAAAACCGACTGAAAATCTGCATGTTGGTGTAGCATCTCCCAGCGGATGGAACAAAAACATTTCTTCGGAAGCGAATGGAGTAGCAACTTTCACTCCGGTGTGGCCAGGGACTTACAAGCTTGAAGTTTCGACAAGTGAAGAAACGAGCGGCGATCATTTTGGGAAACCATATAAAGCAATCTGGAGATGTGCGACTTTACTTGTTGACGTTACGAAGTAAATCATCCTTCAACTTCATTCTTACAAAAACACCTGGCTGCCAGACAATTACATCTGGCAGCCATCCATCCTCTCTGTTGATATTACAACATACCCCTTTTACTTCGACCTAATATGAAATACATTTTTACAGTTTTATGCCTGATAGGCACATTGCTATCCCATGCGCAACAGGCAGGGAAATCCCACGTGAAAGGACACATTCAAACCAGTGACGGAAAAGCCGGCTCGTATGTTACAGTGCAAATCAAAAACGGCAAGTCGGGTACTGTCACCGACGAAAACGGCAACTACCAGCTACGAAATGTGCCGGCAGGCAAGCACACATTAGTCATTAGCATAGTAGGTTTCGAATCTGCCGAATACGAAATCGAAACGACGGAGGAAAGCACTTTGAATGTAGCAGACATCAGCCTCAGGGAAGATGCCAGGACTTTGAGAGAAGTCACTGTAAAAGGAAACGTCAACAAATTCGCTCAGAAAGAAAGCCCGTACGTTTCCCGACTTCCACTCAAAAACCTTGAAAACCCGCAGGTGTACAACGTCATATCCAAAGATCTGAT
>DASYHR010000163.1:0-1927 GCA_035998385.1 Dyadobacter sp.
GAATTCATTATCAAGGGAATCAGAGATAATATGCAGCAGGGAATAGCTGAAGGTTACTACCGTGCAGATCTTGATGTAGATGTACTTTCTCTTCTGCGCATTCAGGAATTTGAAATTGCCTTTGACCCTACCGTTTTTCCCCCTGATAAATTTCATATGATGCGCGTACAAATGCAGTTTGTACATCATTTTTTAAGAGGAATTATGACGGAAAAAGGCTTTGCTTACTATAACACCTTAAAAGATAAATCAGTAATTGAATTTTAACACCCATGAAAAATGAACAATTAATACGCAGCTGTTTATTCATGCTGGCGGTTTGTCTGAGTATCGTCCCATCGCGGGCTCAGGACAGCAATTTTACTTTGGAAGAAGCGGTGGATTATGCGATTAAGAATAACATTAACATCAAGAATACCCAGCTCGATGCTGTTTCTGCAGAAGCCAGAATTGGTGAGATCAGGGCTGCCGGCTTGCCGCAACTGAGTGTTAATGCAAGTATCACAGATAACCTGATCATTCAGCGGTTCTTTTTACCTCCGGGTGGTTTCGGAGGAGACCCAACTGCTCCTGTAAGCAGTGAGCCTGTTGCCATTGAGTTCGGGGTTAAAAAGCAGGGAACTGCAGCTGCTACACTGAATCAGCTCATTTTTAATGGTTCCTACTTTATAGGTTTGAAGGCGGCCTCTACCTATCGGGAGCTGGCTCAGAAAAACACGGTTCAATCCAAAGTGAACGTGGCCGAAGCTGTTACAAAAGCCTATTACTCGGTTCAGGTAGCGGTTGAGAAGGCAAAGGTGCTGGATTATAATATCAGCAGAATTGATACTTCAATGCGTGAAACCAAAGCGATGAATGAAAGTGGTTTTGTGGAGTTGCTTGATGTAAACAGGCTCGAAGTACAACGTAATAACCTTCTGACCGAACGCCAGAAGGTGCAGAATCTGATTGAGCTTAGCTTCACACTTTTGAAGTATCAGATGGGTATGGCGTTGGATCAGCCTATGAAGCTCACGGATACAATTGACAATGTGGATCTGGAGAAGTTGCGACAGGAGACCAGCGCAAATGAGGTGACTTACGAAAACCGGATTGAATACTCTTTGCTGAATACGCAGGAAAAGCTGGCCGATTTGGATATACGAAACGTTCGTGCCGGTTATCTGCCAAGTCTCTCTGCTACAGTCGGCTATGGGCATAATGCGGGAGCTAATACGTATGCAGACCTTTTCACTATGAAATGGTTCAATAACTCGGTAGTCGCTTTGAACCTGAACGTCCCGATTTTTGATGGTTTTACGAAACGTTATCAGGTTGAGCAGAAGAAAATCGCATTGGACAAGGTAAGAAATGGACGTACACTTCTGAAACAATCCATTGATCTGGAAGCAAGTCAGGCGGGTATCAATATTAAAAATGCCTTTGCAACGCTCGAAACGCAGAAACGGAATATGGATCTGGCGCAGGAAATTGTGCGTGTTTCTAAAATCAAATACAAAGAAGGTGTAGGTTCAAATATTGAGGTAATCAATGCGGAATCTGATTTTAAGGAGGCACAAACCAATTACTTCGCAGCTTTGTACGATCTGATGATTGCAAAAGTGGATCTCAGCAAGGCAAAAGGAGAACTTTATAATGATTAATTATTAAGGGTTAATTATTAATTCGTCATTAATCATGTCAGTTGGTATTAAGCTCTGACTGCTCAGGAATAACCAGTCATCTTTTACTATCGACACCTAACCATTCACAATTAAGAAAGACACTACATATCTATATCATGAAACGCCATATTTTACTAATAACCACAATAGCAACTTTTCTTGCTGCTTGCTCGGGTGAGAAAAAAGAAGGTCTGGAAGGAAAAAGAGAAGAGTTAACTAAGCTCAAAGCGGAGCAAAGTGAAACTGATAAGAAAATTAAGACG
>DASYHR010000311.1:0-2414 GCA_035998385.1 Dyadobacter sp.
CCGATTTTTTATGCATCTGTTCTGATGAAACGGTTACCTCTCAGGGTGATGAAATGGTTTTCACAACAGCTGAACTGATCCAGTTTCTTGGCATAGATCAAAAACGTGTAACAACAGATTCCGAGGTGATCCGCTCATTCCTGGAGAGAAGCCAGACACGCTTGCAGTTTGTGTTCTGTACTTATCACTCATCAAATGTTTTGAGTGCTAGCTTGCCTGATGGCTTTCGCTTTGATTTTGGTATTATGGATGAGGCACATAGAACAGCTGGCACTAATACAGAGTTTTCCGGCCCATTGAGTGATAACCATACGCCAATTGTAAAACGTGTCTTTATGACTGCAACACCCAAGCACTTCAAAGTTGGGAAGAAAAACTCTGATGGAGATTTGCAATTAGCCTACTCCATGGATGATGAGAAAGTTTATGGCCGGACGGCCTATCATCTTCCAATTCGTAAAGCGATTAACCTTGGCATCATTGCCGACTATGAAATTCTGGTTTCAGTAATTGATGACTTAAGTGCTACTCGCGCAGTACACACTGACAAATTAAGCAAGCATGAAGCAGTTGCACATGCAATTGCGATTAAAAATGCAATGATTGAGTATGGACTCAATAAGGTTGTCACATTTCACAACACGGTGTCAGAGGCAAGATTTTTTGCTGAGAATGACACTATCAAAGCAGAGTTAGGCATCCCTTTGTTTCATGTTAGTGGTCAGCAAAACATGGGTGAGCGCACTGCCATTATGGCCGCATTCGAGAAGGCGAATCAGAGCCTTGTTACAAATTCAAAATGTCTGACAGAAGGAATTGATGTACCAGAAATAGACCTGATTGCCTTTCTGCATCCAAAAAAGAGTCCGATAGACATTATTCAAGCCATTGGTCGAGCCTTGAGAAAGCCTAGAGGAAGTGACAAACAAAAGGGTTATATTTTGCTCCCATTGTATGTTACTGAACCCACGGTGGAAGGCCTTGAAAAGGCTCTTAAAGAGTATGGATACGATACCATTTTTGAAGTGGTACAAGCGCTTCGTGAGCAAGATCAATCAGTTGATGCTGCTATAAGAGAAGCTGGAGTTGATAAGGTCAAACTGAATACCAATATTTTTGGTTTCCCATTTATCACACCCACCTGGAACAACAATCGCGTAGATGTTCTTAGAAATTTAATTACTACAAAAGTTATTGATGAATTTACTGTCACTTGGGATATAAATTATCAATTACTTAAAGAGTTTCATGAATCTACTAGTACATCAATAATTCCTAATAATTATATTTATAAGGGAGTTAATTTAGATGTATGGGCTGTACGGCAGCGTCAGCTAAAAAAAACCAACCGACTTCCTCGGGATCGCATTGATCTCTTGGATGCTATCGGGTTCACTTGGGACCCATTGGATGAGAAATGGGAGCGAGCTTACCTGCTACTTAAATCGGTTTATGAAACAACAGGTACATCAGATATTGCTCAAAATTACATCTGTCAGGATTTCAAATTAGGTAAGTGGGCTGGCAGACAGCGCGCAGTCTGGAAAGAAAACCAACTTGCTCAGGATCGCATTGATCTCTTGGATGCTATCGGGTTTACCTGGGACCCATTAGATGAGCAATGGGAGCGAGCTTACCTATTGCTTAAGGAGATTTATGAATCAACAGGGAGTTCAAATATACCGACAAATTACATTTATCAGGAATTCAACTTAGGTAAGTGGGCTAATGTTACACAGCGCGGAGCAAAGAAAAATAACCGGCTTTCTCAGGATCGCATTGCTCTCTTAGAAGCTATCGGGTTTACCTGGGACCCATTAGATGAGCAATGGGAGCGAGCTTACCTATTGCTTAAGGAGATTTATGATTCAACAGGTAATTCATACATTTCTGATCGTTTTACTTATAAGGACTTCAATTTAGGTTTGTGGTGCAGGACGCAGCGCACAGCCTGGAAAAAAAACCAACTGGCTCAGGATCGCATTGCCCTCTTGGATGCTATCGGGTTCACTTGGGATGTATTAGATGCGAAATGGGAGCGAGCTTACCTGCTACTTAAATCGGTTTATGAAACAACAGGAACAACAGATATTTCTCAAAATTACATATGCCAGGATTTCAAATTAGGTAAGTGGGTTAGCACACAGCGCGTAACGTGGAAACATAACAGACTGTCTCAGAATCGCATTGCTCTTTTAGATGCTATCGGGTTCACATGGGACCTATTAGATGAGCAATGGAATCAATATTTTCAATATCTTAAAGAGGTCTATGAAACAACAGGTAATTCAAACATTTCTGAAAGTTTTACCTATAAGGACTTCAATTTAGGTTTGTGGTGCAGGACGCAACGAAAATCTAGAAAATCTAACAAATTGAATCAGGATCGTATTAATCGCTTGGATTCAATTGGT
>DASYHR010000316.1:0-4829 GCA_035998385.1 Dyadobacter sp.
GTGCCAGCTATGATTGGCGCTATGCTGATGCTGACCAATGAAGAGTGGCTGAAGCCGGGCGTATACAACGTGGAAGAAATGAATCCTGATCCTTTTATGGATTTATTGAATCAGCACGGTTTGCCTTGGAACGAGAAAGTAAATATTGAATTACCACACGAATATCCGGCTTAATTGCTGCATATAAATGGTACACAGGCCTGTCAGCTCATTGTTGGCAGGCCTTCATTTTTTCATGCTTTCGTTGATGCAGGTAAGTATTTCCCGGAATGCATGTGGATGAAACCAACTAAAATCACCCTGATGTCTGAACCATGTAAGCTGGCGTTTGGCGTATCTGCGTGAATTTTGCTTGAGCAGTCTCACCATTTCCTTCTCTCCATATTCGCCATCCAGAAAACCGTATACCTCTTTGTAACCAACCGTCTGAAGCGCATGATGATGCCTGAATGGCTGCAATTGCCTCGCCTCATCTACAAGCCCCTGCTGTAGCATTAAATCCATTCTCAGGTCTATCCTATCATATAGCTCTGCCCTTTCGCGATCCAACGCAATCAAAATTTGCTTAAACGGACGTTCGTTTTTCATTTTTTGCTGAAACTCTGAAATGGACCTACCCGTAGTCTCAAACACTTCCAATGCCCTGACAACCCGTTGAGGGTTCAGAAACTCACCTGAAGCCGCAAAAACGGGATCGATGATGGCGATTTCCTTCTGTAATACTTCAAGTCCCTGCTCTGAAAGCTTTCGGGTCAACGCTTCACGTAATCCGGGTGACGGCTGCGGTAATGCATCGAGTCCATCCGTAACTGCTTTGATGTAAAATCCGGATCCACCTGTAAGAATTATACAGTCGTGTTTTTCAAAAAGTGATTCCAATAGCGTAAGCACATCCCTCTCGAAATCACCAGCACTGTATACTTCTGAAATGGAATGTGAATTGATAAAATAATGCTTTGCCGCAGCAAGTTCTTCTTCATTTGGTTTCGCCGTTCCAATGTTAAGCTCCCTGAAAAACTGGCGTGAATCAGCAGAGATAATCACTGTTTTTAACTTATTAGCCAACTTAATAGCAAGCTCCGTTTTACCTACAGCAGTAGGTCCTGCCAGCACAATCAGGTATTTATCTTTACTATTTGGCATTCTCCTCTTTTTATCTGAATTTTATTTAGACGCCTGTTCTGTTGTATGTTACTATATCTATCTCCGGAAGTATAGATAATTACCGTCGTATCGGACTCCACATTGCAAAAATAGAGATCATGGATAGCAACACACTACTTTTTTTCATTTTATCACTGATGGCAGGCGCAGGGATCGGCGCTACAGTATATTATTTTCTTTCCCGGCAGAGTATTTCTTCTACCAACACCCAGACAGAGGCGACAGTGCTGATAGAACGTATTGAGAAAGTTTTCAAGGTAGTGATGGCTGAAGGATACTTTACCGAGATATATAATTACCAACACGACAAAAGCATCTGGAACCTGATCAATGACAAGAAGAAAGCGTTAATCATCGCCAAAGCAAAGGTATTGGTTGGTTACGATTTCGGGAAAATGCGTTACCATATTTCAGGAACCGATCGCCGGATAGTGATTGACTACTTTCCCGAGCCGGAAGTGCTTTCCATGGACACTGATTACAAGTTTTACGATATAGAGCAAGGCTGGCTGAATCGTTTTCAGAGTGACGATTACACCTCTATTTTGAATGAAGCCAAGCAAACAATGAATGAAAAAGCACTGCAAAGCGACTTACCCAGAATCGCTACCAATCAGGTGCAGCTGATGATGTTTCAACTGGCAGCATCCATGAATTGGAAGGTGGATCTGCAACTGCCGGAATCCAACAAAAAAGACCTGGCCGAATACACTTCTTACCGCCCCACAGATGCCGGAGTTGATTCTTTAGACGCAAAGCGGGATTGAACTTTTTTTTATGTACTTTGTGCTATTGAGGGCGCTTTAATTCGTCACTCGTACAATCTTTTGCGTATAGGTCAAAAACTATATTTTTTCAATCACTAAACATTTAGCTATTATGTTCAAAAAACTATTAATGATTGCCTGGGTTGGCTTAGTTGGTTTAACAGTAAGTTGCAAAGGGCCGCAAGGTGATGTAGGTCCACAAGGTGCCAAAGGTGATACCGGAGCTACTGGTGCCACTGGTGCTACAGGCCCAGCCGGTCAGAACGGAGATGGAAGTGGAAGCGGTGCTTTTGTATTTACCAACGGTGCTGACACTACAGACGCTGACGGAAGTTTCTACACCGGATTTACATTCACAAACGCTGCTGACGCTGCGGTGCTGGAAAACGCTGCTGTACTGGTTTATATCAAAACGCAAGGAGTTTACTGGGCTGTACCGGGAGTGGTCAGCTTCGGAACTGGTAAAGTTTCAAATTACACTTTTGTTCACGGAATCGACGGAACGACTTTCTTTATTGATATACTTACAACAGGTTGGTCTGAAGATGTGGACAACCCACCGGTTAGAATAGCACAAGATATCAAAGCAATAGTTTTGCCGGCAGAATTGCTTGGAAGAGTAAATGGCGAACTGAAAAATAAAACTTACGAGGAAGCAATGTCAATATTGGGATTGACTGAAAAAGATGTAAAAACAGCGAAAACGCATAGATAGTCTTCGTAGCTAAAGAATAAAAAATAGGCAACCTGGATACTATCCGGGTTGCCTATTTTTTGTTGCCGTAAGGATATTCTTTATGCATTACAACACTTTCAAAACCTGATACCCCGTCAACACCGACTGTCTGTCATAGCCTCCTGGAGTTGTGTAATACTTATGACACTATGAAAGCACAAACAAATCTGAAATGCTTCTATAACAAACGAAGACGGCCGCGATTGCGGCCGTCTTCGTTATTAAACTAATATCAATTTTAGTATTCCCAAAGTCCATGCTCCAGCTCCATAAGCTCTTGCTCGTAGTTAAGGGATTTAATCAAAGCTTCTTTTTCACCACCGTAGATATCCAGGAATGCTCTGTCATTGGCATTCGAGAACTTTGTTATCCTTCCCCAAAACAAACGCAAATCGAAAGCATCTGCCAGGTTTTTATTCTGAGCTGTATTCTCTGTATTGTACCAGATATACTTCTTAGGATCGCTGCGGAACAAACGTTCAACATCTTTATATCTGAAAGAAGCTACAGGCAATTCCAATCCGCTTGCAGTCTGATCGGATGGAAGAACGATTGTCAAGGTCTGAATATCATTGTATAATCTTGAACGTTTCTTATCGAATGCCCAGTCTTCCTTGATCTCTAAAATTGAAAGCTGCTCAGGGAAATACTCCTCCTCCGTAGCTGCCGCAACCTGCTGCTGCTGGAAAGTATCTACCACCGGCTCAGCCACTGGCTCTTCTTTTTTGGCAACTTCAGTCTTAGCACCTTTTTTAGCAGACTTTTTCTTCGGAGGACCCCATCCATCATCTACCACTGCTTCTTCAGCCTTGGTATCTTTTTTAGCAGGTGCACCCCATCCGTCATCAGTATTATTAGCCTGTTTTGCGGGTTCCGTTTTAGGTTTGTCACCCCAGCCGTCTCCACCAGCTGCAGCAGCAGGTGTACCAAAACCAGCTGCAATTTCATCAGCTGAAAGACCTGCAACCTGATTAGGAATCAGAAGCCTCGTGTGAATGTCACCCGAAGTAACCTTAACCGTACAGGAATCGTTGGTATATGCATCTATAAGGCCTGCTTTTGCAGCTTCCAGAAGATAGCGCGTAATCTCGTTGTTCTTCGAGAACATGGAGATATTTTGCTTTTCTTTAAGATCGACCCTTCTCCACAATGTGCGTTTCATCATCAGGTCACCATCACTTATTGGACGGGACGAAAAGCGATTCTCCACAGAGTCTACCTTTTCCTGCGCGTGAACAGTAGCAGAGCTCACTGAGAAAGCAAGCAAAGACCACGCAATTGTTTTTCTGTTCATTCTTATCATAACTCTAGTGTTCTTATTAAGCTTAACGCGAATACTATCAGCGCTTAGTTCAGAGGTACAGTACGGAACTGATTCCCCATCTCTACTTCACTTACAGCACCTTTAAAGTTTTGACGCTCAACTTTATTGATAGTGATTACATAACGATCACCTGGTTGCGCTTGTTGTGCAAGGCTGGAAATAGATCCTCCGCCATTACCCAATGTCACACCATTGATTCTTCTTGTACCTCTTGCCAAAGAAACTTCAATCGAAGAAACCCTGAAACGGGCATCCTGTGGTGAGAAATTTTTGAAACTCTCATCCGGTACAGCCACGACCTGAATACTTCTTGCTGCAGATGCCGCAATACCTCTTCTCTCATCAAATGCCGCTCCATTCACTCTAACTTCAAGTGAAGGTTTAGGAACACGGTTCACTCTGAAAGGATCAGATCCCAGAACGTTTCCGCCATTACTTACTGTAATATTCAAAGAAGCTTTGTTAGGTACAATTGTGAATTTACCTTTTTCACCGCTTGGAATAATCTCACCACCGTCTGTAGAGAAGGAAGGTGCCCACAATGCTCCAAGTGATGGACTCTGAATGCTCAATTTATTGGCGCAGCCAAAATACAACGGAGGTAATGTACCTGTTTCGATCTGATACGAAGGCTTTACTACAAAATACTCCTGAGTCATACTGTACGTAGTATCACGGCCAGACGGTGTCGGGATCGTAATTTTACCGGATAGCTCACGTTTTGCAATACCTTCCGCATTGTATCCGCCGCCCTGTGCAGTGAATTCAACAAGACCTACGCCATTCTCAACCTTTACAGCAGCACCGTTCAAACTCATACGAGGCGTTAAACCTGACG
>DASYHR010000320.1:0-2632 GCA_035998385.1 Dyadobacter sp.
TCCCTGTCAAAGATGACGGAGCCGGTTTTAAATCGACGGGTATCCTTCCTTTGGTCGAAGGCAAGCGTGATAAATGGTTCAGACCTTCGGATGTATGTGTGGCGCCGGATGGTTCGCTCATCGTTTCGGACTGGTATGATCCGGTAATCGGCAGCCATAAAATGAAGGACAAAAGCCGTGGTCGTATTTACAGGATCGCCCCTCCCGGTACACCCTATACAGTTCCGGTATTTGATCTGACTATTCCTGCAGAGGCTGTTCAGGCGCTGCAGAGCCCTAATTTATCCATGCGTTATATGGCTTGGAATGCATGTGTACAACTGGGTTGGAAGGCTGAAGATGAGCTCGAAAAACTTTTCAGGGACCCTGCTATCAATCCGCGTTTGAGAGCCCGTGCACTTTGGGTATTGAATAGCATAGAAGGTTTCAATTATAGAAACCTGGATATTGCTTTCAGAGAATTGAATCATAATTTGAGGATAGTAGCACTCCGTGCGGTTCGTCAACGAAACAGCGATCCTACAGAGTATATCAAAAGACTCACTTCGGATCCGCATCCGCAGGTACGGAGGGAATGTGCTTTGGCCATCAACCACAACCATACATATGAAGCATTGGATGTATGGTTGCAGCTTGCCAAACAATATAAAGGCAACGACCGCTGGTCGGTAGAGGCATTGAGTATCGGTGCGATTGGTCAATGGGAACGGATATTCCCTGCCTGGCTGGAACGTGCCGGTGCAAGACCAGAACTGACCCCTTCAGGGAAAGATATTATCTGGTTGGCGCGTACACGCAGAGCAATTCCTTATTTAACAACACTGGCGTCCGATACAGCTGTCAGCTTCAAAGACAGACTTCGCTACTTCAGAGCATTTGACTTTTTTCATGCAGGATATGAGAAGACGCAGGCTTTACTTCATGTGATGGAAGTGCCCGCTTCCGATCGGATTCAGGTGAGTAAACTTGCACTGTTGCATCTTGACAAGTCATTTGTCAGTAATTCACAGCAGGGACTTACAGCCTTGAACAAACTATTGGATGAAACCTACGGAACTGAAGATTATATTGAACTGGTAGAGCGTTACGAACCCACTACGGAAAATGAAAGGTTATTCAGGCTGGCGCTTGAAAAACACAATGAGGTAATCGGAAGGGATGCAGGCAAGCTCTTACTGGAACAGGCAGGAGTGAGTTCAATCTCAGAGAAACTATCGCGGTTACCGGAAGATAAAAAAATCGCACTTTTAGCTTCATTCAAAACATCGGGCAGTATAGAGGCGATTTATATGTTGCAAAAGGCTGCTTTAAACCAGGGAGAATCACGGGATGTACAGGCAAGCGCTGCACGTTTTTTAGGCGGAAGCTGGCCCGGAGAAGACGTGGCGATGAAATTGCTGAAAACCAATCAGTTTAATGGTGAGGTTAAGGAAGCGGCGGTAGACGGTCTGAAAAATGCTTTCCGGGAAGAAATCAGAACCGAATTGATGCCTTTTTTACCAAAACCAGTAGAGGTTGTCGCCACACCTGATGAGCCGGTTGACACCAAAGAAAAGCGGAAACGCAGAAAAAGAAGATAATCTGTAATGGATTAAACCAAAGCTGAGTGTATACCAAAGTGTGTAATGAATAGGTTTTGGGGTATATTAGGGCTCCAATTCCCTTTACATTTAAAACATAACATCAGGAAAGAATATGCTTCGCAGAAATTTTGTGAAATCTACACTCGGGATAGCTGGGGCTGTAGCAGCCGGTGAAACTTTTGCCCGACAATATGCTCCCGCTGCAAAAAATCAGTTCAAGCTGAAATACGCATCTCACTTCGGGATGTTCCAGAACTCGGCCGGAAAGGACGTGATTGATCAGCTTAAGTTCATGGCTGACAATGGCTTTATGGCGCTGGAAGATAATGGTATGATGGGCAGACCGGTAGAGGAGCAGGAAAAAATCGCGAAAGAAATGGCTCGTCTGAAAATGGAGATGGGTGTATTTGTAGTAGATAAGGGAGGGAATGGAGCAAATACTTTAGCCGCCGGTAAAAAGGAATATGTTGATATATTTTTAAATGGCTGTAAAAAAGCGGTTGAAGTAGCCAAGCGGGTCAATGCCAAATGGATGACTGTTGTGCCGGGCGATTTTGAAAGAAATTTGCCACTAGGCGTACAGACAGGGAATGTGATCGACGCACTTCGTCGCGGTGCTGAAATACTTGAACCGCACGGATTGGTGATGGTGCTGGAACCGCTCAGCGATTCACCCAACTTATTCCTGCGTACATCTGAGCAAACGTATGAAATATGCCGCGGTGTAAACAGCAAATCCTGCAAGATTCTGTATGACATTTACCACATGCAGAAAAATGAAGGACGCCTGATTTACAACATTGATAAAACGTGGAGTGAAATTGATTACTTCCAGATTGGCGATGAGCCCGGAAGGAAAGAGCCTACTACCGGTGAGATCAATTTTAAGAATGTATTCAAATACATTTACGACCGCAGCAAGAAAGAGAATAAGTCGTTCATAATGGGAATGGAACATGGAAATTCCCAGTCCGGAAAAGAGGGCGAAGATGCTTTGATTAAAGCATATCAGGAAAGTGATGCTTTCAAAATATAGTCTCTGAATCGAA
>DASYHR010000333.1:0-5273 GCA_035998385.1 Dyadobacter sp.
AAAATAGATACTGTTTCATCTGCAAGAGCCAGCCACATTTTAATTCGCGCAGAAAACCAATCTGATTCGGCAAAAGCTGCAGCTCGTGTTAAAGCTGAAGGTCTTCTTGCTCAGATTCGTTCCGGAGCTAATTTCGAAGCATTAGCAGCTACATCAAGCGCTGATCCGGGATCTGCACAACGTGGTGGTGACCTTGGTTATTTCCAGAACAACGGTGCTATGGTAAAACCATTTGAAGAAGCTGTATTCTCTGCATCGGCTCCTGGTTTGATCGGCAAAGTGGTAGAAAGCCAGTTCGGTTTCCACATCATTAAAGTAACTGCACCGAAATCAAATGTTCTTTATCGTATTGCAGCCATCGGAAAAACGATTGCGCCAAGCCAGTCAACACGTGACGAAGCATACCGCAAAGCAGATGAGTTTGCTAATTCCGTGAAAACGAAAGAGCAGTTTGATGAAGCTGTGAAAAAAGATAAAGGACTTGTGGTAGCAACTGCAAACCGCATCCCTGAAACTGCAAGTAATGTGAATGCAATCCAGAATGGTCGTGAAATCGTTCGTTGGGCATTCAAAGATGATTCGAAAATCAATTCGGTATCTCAGGTATTCGAAACAGAAGAGCAATACATCGTTGCTGTTTTGACTGGAAAATCTGATCAGGACAATGTGAAAGTAGACGACTTCCGCGATGAACTGACTACGAAAGTACGTAACCAGAAAAAATCTGAGCAGATTACTGCGAAGTTAAAAGGTGCAACCGGAGATCTTGAAGCAATCGCTAAGAAATACGGCGCAGGCGCTCTTGTTGAATCAGCTACTGACATCACATTGGCAACTGGTTTCCTAAGCAGCGCAGGCTTCGATCCAATCGCGCTTGGAAAAGCATTCGGTCTTAAAGCAGGTCAGAAATCAGGTGTATTCACTGGCGAGAACGGTGTTTTCATCATGGAGCAGATCAGCAAAATTGACGCTCCGAAGGTTGCTGATTTCACACAGTACAAAACACAGCTTACTCAGTCATTGGAAAGCCGTATGTCTTACCTTGTGAATGAGGCAATTCGTGAAAATGCTAAAATTGAAGACAGAAGAGCTAAATTCTTCTGATAGTTGATCAAAGAAAAATTTACGTAAAAAGAGGAGCAGAAATTATATCTGCTCCTCTTTTTACTTTTACTACAAAAATTCAAAAAAAAGTGATAGTATTGCAGTATAAAATGTCAATGGTACACTTATTAATAAAAAGGAGTTAAGAAGTTAATTGTAGTTATAGAAGTAAAAGGCGATAGCGTTGGCCGCAAAGCCCAACGGTGCTTATAGAAGTTAGCGTAAATCTAGAATTAGCCTGAAAGGCTATCATCCCTCAGCCCGGGGCAACGCCCCGAGGAATCAATAACGGGAGGAATCATAATAATAGAAATTAGTAGATGATTCCAAACAGTTTCAATACAACGCATTTTTCGGAACGATAAACAATAAATAATAACAATGAGCATAGTACTTGGAGATCAGGAATACTTTAAAGGCATAGGCAAGATTGCCTACGAAGGACCAGAATCAGACAACCCGCTTGCATACCGCTGGTATGACGAAAACCGTGTGGTTGGAGGAAAAACAATGAAAGAACATTTACGTTTCGCAATTGCCTACTGGCATACATTCTGTGGAAACGGTGGTGATCCTTTTGGTGGTCAGACATTGTTTTACCCATGGGATAAAAAAGCAGATGCAGTTGACCGTGCAAAAGACAAAGCAGATGCTGCTTTCGAATTGTTCACTAAATTAGGAACGCCCTACTACTGCTTCCACGATGTGGACGTAGTTGACTATGCAGACGATGTTCGCACGAACGAAAAGCGTTTGGTTACAATGACTGAATATCTTGCTGCGAAGCAAAAAGAATCAGGTATCAAATTGCTTTGGGGAACTGCAAACCTATTCAGTCACCATCGCTATATGAATGGTGCATCCACCAACCCTGACTTTGACGTTGTTTCTCATGCAGGTGCTCAGATCAAAATGGCACTTGATGCAACAATCGCCTTGGGTGGTGAAAACTACGTATTCTGGGGAGGTCGTGAAGGATATATGACTCTTTTGAACACAGACATGAAACGCGAACAGGAGCATTTTGCGCAGATCCTTAAAATGTCTGTTGCCTATGCACGTGCGAATGGTTTCAAAGGTAAGTTCTTTATTGAGCCAAAACCATGTGAGCCAACAAAACACCAGTACGATTACGATTCAGCTACCGTACTTGGTTTCCTTCGTCAGCACGATCTTCTTGGAGATTTCGCTCTGAACCTTGAAGTAAACCACGCAACACTGGCCGGTCATACTTTTGAGCACGAACTACAGGTTGCTGCAGATGCAGGTATCCTTGGTTCTATTGACGCAAACCGTGGCGATTACCAAAACGGATGGGATACTGACCAGTTCCCTAACGACATCGCTGAATGGACTAAAGCATTGCTTGTCATTCTTAAAGCTGACGGATTGAAAGGTGGTGGTATCAACTTTGATGCAAAACGTCGCAGAAACTCAACTGACGATGCGGATGTATTCCACGCACACATCGGTGGTATCGATGTAGTAGCACGCGCTTTGGTCGTTGCTGACAAAATCATCCAGAATGGAGAGTACGACAAAATCCGTACAGACCGCTACGCCAGCTTCGATTCAGGCAAAGGTTCGGATTTCGAAAAAGGTGGTTTGAAACTGGAAGATCTGTTTGACCTGGCTGCAACAAAAGGCGAGCCTGCAACAATCTCAGGAAGACAGGAATACCTTGAAAATCTGATCAACAGATTTATCTGATCGGAATATATTTATTGAAGAAAAAGGGTTTCAGAGTAATCTGAGACCCTTTTCTTTTAACCCTCTCGACGAAAAGTTTCACTATTATTCACTTCTCAGTATATTCGGTTGGAATTGCTGATTTCCCATTCGGAAACTTCATTTCTGTCAGCGTTATGAGCCTTTATTTTCTTCACCCTGAAGGCTTACGTGTTAGATAAACCTGATCATAAATCTGCCGGCTATGCACTTGCCGGATCCGGATTAGCATCGTTTTCTTCCTAAGCCTCCAGGGAAGTATTAACACAAAACTCATAACAAACTAAAATGAATTCTATTCTACAAAATTCGCCTGGGCGCAATGCGTCCAACCGAAACCGTGCATGCAAGGCATTTCACTGCCTGGTCCAACACGCACTCGTCTTACTTTCACTAGCTACCCTCGTACCTGCCTACGCAGTGAATTTTACAGCTGCTACCACAACCACCATCAGTCCATTGTCCACCATTTGTGCCAGTTCAGTTTCAGGGACAATTACAGCTACTGTATCGCCGGATCCTGATGCCGGAACAATTCAATTTAAAATTGATGGCAATAACGTGGGTGCTCCTGTAGCTGTAAGTAACGGAAGCGCAACACTGACCTATAACCCGTCGACATTTACAGCCGGGAATCATGACGTTACAGCCGTATTCAGTGTAGCAGGCTCACTTACAGGAAGTACCAGTCCGGCGGTGGTGCTCACGCTAAATGGAATTACACCCGGCACAATCAGCAAGGGCGCGACAAATCCCGGCCCAGCTTGCGCGCCACTGAATCCCAACCAGACCCTAGCGCCTACATCAGCTACGATGGCAACGGGAACTGCTTCAAGTATTACTTACCTGTGGGAACAAAGCGTTGACGGTGGCCCGTGGACACCTGCAATACCAGAAACTTCAAATACAAGTGCTCAGTTTAATCCGGCCTCGATGAATGCAACTACGCGACTTCGCAGGATTGCTACCTCCACTGTAAATGGAGTCTCATGTTCCGCTGTCTCGAACGAACTGGAATACATAGTATATCCACTTCCGGTGGTTGCATCCATTACACCAACCAGTAATATCAATATTTGTGTAGGCGCAACGATCCAGTTATCGAACACAACTGCCGGTGGTGTTTGGAGCGTAAACAATAGCTCCAACGTTACCGTTAATTCTACCGGACTAGTGACCGGTATCTCGCCGACGCCCCCTACCCCACCAGCGATCTCGCCCAATATCAGTTATACTGTTACCAGCTCAAACGGTTGTATCAGAAGAGTAAATCGTGCGGTAAATGTAAGGGCACTCCCGATTGTGACCTCTGCTGCTTCTGTGTGTATTGGCAATAATTTTAGTTTGACACCTGATACAGGTGGCACTTGGACGAGTAATAATCCGACTATTGCTACTGTGACAAATGCCGTAGTGGTAACAGGTATTGCAGAAGGTTCGGCTACCTTTACCTTTAAAGCCAGTGCAGCTACCGGCTGTTCCAATACAACATCAACGGTTGCTGTGACAGCTAAACCCAAGGCGACAATCAATTCTGTCAATACATCGGTTTGTGAAGGTGTATCCGCAAATATCACCGGTACTGTTACTGCCACAGGAGCCTGGACGCTTACGCTGAGCAATGGCTCAACGGCTACCGGAACGGATAATGGTTCTTTTTCAATTCCGGTTACGCCTTCCTCCAATACAACTTATACCCTAACCTCACTTATGGATGCGGGTTGCAGTGCAGGGAATTTAGATCTGACAGGGTCAACATCTGTAGTAATCAATCCAATTCCCATAGCACCAAGTGTAGCAGTAAATGACAACTGCGACGAAACTTCAACGTTAACAGCATCGGATTATACCGGAACTTTACTTTGGTCAAATTCAGAAACAACCCCGGCTATTACCGTTACTGCAGCGGGAAGTTATTCCGTAACCCAAACTGTAAATGGTTGTGAGAGTATGGCGGTAAGTGCAATCGCATCACCTAAAAATGCTCCTGCTACACCGACAGTGACATCGCCAAAAGAATATTGTAAAGATGAAGTTGCTTCAACACTAACAGCCACAGGTACTGATTTACTTTGGTATGAAAATGCGACGGCAGGAATTGGAGACAACACGGCTCCCCTACCTCAAACATCAGTTGCCGGAACTACAGTTTATTATGTATCTCAAGCCGTTGATGGATGCGAAAGTGACAGAGCAGCAATTGAAGTAGTCATCAAAGGCGACTGCTCACCTATGCCTGTCAAATTATCAGAATTTAAAGTAAAAACCCGGGAGCAATCTGTGTTGATTTCCTGGAAAACAACGAGTGAAAGTAACTCTGATCGGTTTGAAATTGAAAGAAGTATTGCTATAAAAAATGGCTTTACCAAAATCGCAATAGTAAAATCGAACGACGTAGAATCCGGCGCAAACTATCAAATCGAAGATACCCAATACCCCCA
>DASYHR010000470.1:0-10231 GCA_035998385.1 Dyadobacter sp.
TGGTAAAAGAGCCCGATTTGAAGTCGTTTCTATCTCGCAGACAACGCCTTGGAATGCATCAGCCTGCCATTTACGCCTACATGTCAACGAGGGAAGCGCTCGAAATGTCTGGTCTGGATATAGATTTTTTAGACAAAACAGAAACCGGCATCATTTTCGGAAATGACAGTACGGCTGCATCGGTAGTTGAAGCAGTCGAAAAAGCGCGGGAGAAAAAGGATACTACATTAATTGGCAGTGGTGCTATTTTTCAGAATATGAATAGCACGGTCAATATGAACCTTTCCACGATTTTCAAGCTGAAAGGAATCAATTTTACTTTAAGTGCTGCCTGCGCGTCAGGTTCACATTCCATTGGGATGGGTTATCTGATGATCAGTCAGGGATTACAGGAACGCGTAGTTTGTGGTGGAGCTCAGGAAATCAATCCGGCTTCTATGGCAAGTTTTGATGGTTTGGGGACATTTTCGGTCAATGAGTCCGAACCTGCAAAAGCTTCACGGCCATTTGATAAGAACCGTGACGGACTGATTCCAAGCGGGGGAGCGGCAACTATTATTCTGGAATCTTATGAAGCTGCAATCAAGAGAGGCGCTCCGATTATTGCAGAACTGGTGGGTTATGGCTTTTCTTCAAATGGTGATCATATATCAAATCCAAGTAAGGAGGGCCAGGTGCGTTCGCTCGAAATGGCACTGAAACAGTCTGGTTTACAGACCAGGGATATTGACTACATCAACGCCCACGCTACATCGACGCCTGTCGGTGATGGTATTGAGGCGCAGGCTATATATGATGTTTTTGGTGGCGAAACACCTGTGAGTTCTACTAAATCGCTGACAGGGCATGAGTGCTGGATGGCAGGTGCAAGTGAGATCGTATATTCATTGCTGATGATGCAGAACAACTTTATAGCGCCCAATATCAACTTCGAAAATCCGGATGAAGATTCGGCGCGCATCAACATCGTAGCGGAAACTACAGAGCAGAAAATTGATTGTTTTTTATCGAATTCATTCGGCTTTGGAGGTACTAACTCGACCCTCATTCTGAAAAGAATTTAACCCTCATTTACTGAACGGGAGAAGGTGCCACGTATAATTTGGTACTTTTGATCAATAGAATTTGCACTAATCGTCTGCATGCCATGTTGTAGAACAAGCTTTTGCGATGTGATCCGTTGACATACCAATTATTGTGTTAAAATTTGGAACATTATGAAAGTATCAGAAAAGAATAAATTAATTTTGCTGCCATGTATGCTAAAGATATTAAGATGAATTTGGAAGAAGTAATTGAAGAGACCAGGGATTTTTTGTCTGAGGAATTTGAAGTGGACAGAAACTTGATTCTTCCGGGAAATAGTCTGAAGGACACTTTAGACCTGGATAGTCTTGACTATGTAGATCTCGTTGTTCTTATCGAAGAGAATCTCAATATTAAAATTACAGGGGAAGATTTCAAAGGAATTGAAACCTTCGGAGATTTTTACGGTCTTGTTCAAAAGAAACTGGCGCTGTAGGGCATGAGCCAATCGCCCGAAAGGCCCGGTATAGATCATACGTCTGAGAAAAGTGCCTGGGACGGCAAGACCAGAGGCACGCTTGCAGGTTACAAAATCTTCCTTTTTTTTATACGCTTTCTAGATCTGGGCTTTGCATACTCGCTGCTGCGGGTGGTGACTTACTATTACTATCTTTTTGCCTCCAAACCCCGGAATGTGTTGCTGGACTTTTACCAGCATACACTTCATTTTTCGCTTTCGGAGGCTAAAAAACTGACACGCAAAAACTTTTTTATCTTCGGGCAGACACTCGTAGACAGAACAGCATTTCTCCTGGGTCAACAAAAAAACTTCACGCATACCTTTGAGAATGAGCAGTATCTCATTGATATAAGAGATCAGGGGAAAGGGGGTATTTTACTCAGTGCACATTTGGGCAACTGGGAAACTGCCGGCAATCTGCTGAAAGGACGGATTACGCCCACAATCAATATCGTGATGCTGGATGCAGAGGTTGAGAATATTAAAAAATTCATGGAAACGTCCACAGGCGGATCCAGGTTTAAGATCATTGCCATCAAAGATGATCTTTCTCATGTGATTGCGATTCGTAACGCGTTGATCAATAATGAGTTTGTGGCCATTCACGCCGATCGCTATATGGAAGGCGCCCGGTTTATCGAACTTGATTTTTTAGGTAAAAAAGCGCGTTTCCCTCACGGTCCGTTTGTGATCGCTTCCAAGTTTGACGCGCCAGTCACCTTTGTTTTTGCAGCCAAGGATGGCACACACAGTTATCATCTGAGTGCCACAACGCCTATTCAGGAGAAGATAAAACCAGAACAGATTGCAGCATTGTATGCCGCTGAACTGGAGAAAAAGGTAAAGCAGTATCCTGAACAGTGGTTTAATTACTTCGACTTTTTCAAATCATGATCGTTTCCAAAGAACATATACAGCAATACCTGCCACATCGACCGCCGTTTTTAATGATCGACGGTTTGTTATCTGCAACGCCGGAGCGATTCGAATCTGTTTTCGAAATAACACAGGATAATGTGCTCGTGGCAGAGGGAGAGTTCCAGGAAAGCGGACTGATGGAAAACATTGCACAGACCTGTGCTGCTTCATTCGGTTATCTGGATCGGGAACAGGGAGGGGAGCCGAAGATCGGCTTTATTGGTGCGATCTCACGTGTACATGTGTATGCGTTAGCTCCTTTGTCTTCCACGATCAACACTGTCGTAGAGCCCACACACAGGCTCGGCAATATTGTGATGGTATCCGGAAAAAGCTATACGAATGGAGAACTTCTGCTGGAATGCGAGATGAAGATTGTGATCTCAGAATAAGGGATTTCAACTTGACAAATTACTCCATTTCCGCTCCGGAATTTGCGTGAGGTGACAAAAATCGCTAATCTTGCCATCTCTAATATGAATAAATATATGCTTTCGTCGGAAATTGAAATTGATATAAGATTTAGTGAAACTGATGCGATGGGTGTGGTATGGCACGGTAACTATCTGAAATTTTTTGAAGACGGCCGTGAGCATTTTGGTAAAACGTATGGTCTGGAATACCTTACCATTTTTGATTCAGGTTATTTTACTCCGATTGTAAAATCCGAGATAGATCATAAAGCACCGGTTTATTATGGCCAGGTGATCAAAGTGATTACAAGATACGTCCCCGCCAAGTCAGCAAAGATTCAATTTGAATACGAAGTGCATAATGTAACCACCGGTGAGCTTTGCGCGATTGGAAAAACCATGCAGGTTTTTCTTGATCGGGAAAGCAGAACGCTGGAATTATTGACGCCCGATTTCTATCGCAATTGGAAGGAAACCCACAATCAATAATTTGATCACTATATTTGTGATTCCGAACCGCTCGCGTTGCATATCCCTTTTAATACTTTTATGATTTATATAGGTGCAGAAGAAATAATCAGTCCGCTGGGAACAGATGCGGAAGCGAATTTTTCTGCGCTCACAGCCGACGTATCCGGTATTTCACTTATACCCGGAGCTGGATTTAACAATACTGACCTTCATCTTGCCAAAATTCAAGATCTTAATCCTATAAACTCCTTTGAAAATCTGGTCGTTTCAGCTTTCGAGTCCATCTCTGAAAGAATTGATGAATCTATAATTAGGTCAGACAGAACATTGATTTTATTGAGTTCGACAAAAGGAGGGCTTTACGATCAGATTGAGGATCCGTTTCGGACAGTTACTGAAATCCTTATTTCAAAGTTCAAACTGACCCATACACCCGTCGTTATTTCCAATGCGTGTATATCCGGAGTACTGGCTATTAATACGGCCGGCAACGTGATCAAGGCAGGTTTGTACGATCACGTAATTGTGATCGGATGTGATGTGGTGACAGATTTTGTAGTATATGGTTTTCAATCATTATTTGCCATCAGTGATCAGCCATGCAAGCCATTCGATCAGAATAGAACTGGTGTGACTTTGGGTGAAGCCTGCAGTGCAGTTTTGGTTTCGAACGAAGCATCTGTCTTCAAACAAAAACCATACACATTACTCACCGGGACATCAGCCAATGACGCCAACCATATCTCGGGTCCGTCGCGGACAGGTGAGGGGCTGTTCAGAAGTGTGAAAAGAACTTTGGATAAAAACGGCGTTAGAGCCAGTGAAATAGATTTTATCTCTGCCCACGGTACCGGTACACTTTATAACGATGAAATGGAATCTATTGCCATGGACCGACTGGGGCTTGCCGCGGTTCCATTAAATAGCTTCAAGGGATATTTCGGGCATACCTTGGGTGCTGCCGGGGTGTTGGAAACGGCTGTATGTTTACAAATGCTGCATAACAGTATGTTGGTGAAAAGCCGGGGCTTTACAGATCCGGGAACTTCGATCCCGTTAAACATTGTAACTGAAACCCAACCGGCTGGTTTGAAAATGATTTTAAAAACTGCCTCGGGTTTTGGAGGTGGCAATGCCTCCTTGCTTATCCGTGAATGAAAAATTTTATAACCACATATTGTCATATATCCGGTGAAACCTGTTCTGTGAACGGGCAGGTTCTGGCTACTTTTGATCCGGGTTCGGAAGATAGTTGGTTGAAGCAATTGTACCGTCTCAGCGGACAAACCTATCCTAAGTTTTACAAAATGGATACTTTGTCCCAGATCGGTTATCTGGCGTCGAGCTTTATGAAGAGCAGTCACGCAACAAAACTTGCTGAATATGCCGACGATGAGATAGCGCTTGTTTTCGCCAATCGCTTTTCCAGCGCGGAAAGTGATATCCGTTTTCAAAAATCGTATCAGGAGCAAAAGGCGCCGAGTCCGGCCATGTTTGTATATACGCTTCCCAACATCGTGATGGGTGAAATAGCGATCGCAAACAAATGGTATGGTGAAAATATGTTTGCCGTTTTGCCTAAATTTGATGCTGATTGGTACATTAATTATAGCCAGATACTCTTACAGGCGGATGCCAAAGCAGTGCTGGGCGGGTGGATTAATATTGCAGAGGATAAGCCAGAGGCATTCTTATTTTTGATAGAAAGGAAAGAATCAGCTACAGCGCTTTCCGCTAAGAACCTGAAGACTCTTGCAGGTATAAATTAGTTTTAACATTTACATTATATAGATTCCAGTGATGGATACATTAAAGGAAGATCTGAAAAGCCAAATTATTGAACAGCTCAATCTGGAAGATGTTCAGGTTGAAGATATCGATGATGATGCCCTTTTGTTCGACGATCAGGGTTTGGGGCTGGATTCAATCGACGCTCTGGAACTGATTGTCCTGCTTGAAAAGTACTACAGCATTCAGGTGACAAAGCCGGAAGAGGGAAAAGAAGCCTTCAAATCTATCAATTCAATGGCTGAATACATTCGCAGAAGAAAAGGCGAATCTGCTCTTTAAATTTCAGTTCTGACTTCAATCGATTCATGGGTGTTCAAATTACAGGTATTGGCATAGTATCGGCGATCGGACTTACGGTGGCTGAGAACCTGGTTTCGTTAAAATCAGGAAAATCGGGGATTGCTCCGGTTCAATATCTCAAAGAACGTGCCGAATTGTTGGTAGGAGAAGTGAAAAGCAGCAATGCAGAACTGATTGATCAGCTGTCGATTGCAAATCCGAATATCTCCAGAACGTCGTTGCTTGGATTGGCAGCTGCGCGTCAGGCCTGGGGTAGCTTGGCACATCATACTGGTATTCGTACCGGGATCATTTCATCGACTTCGGTTGGAGGAATGGATCGTAGTGAAGGTTTTTACAGAACGCTTCTGGCCAATGGGAACCCCGATTATGAAACATTACTTTGTCATGACAGCGGTAATACAACTGAAAGAATAGCCAGAGAACTTGGCATTTCGGGATATATCAATACGCTGTCCACTGCATGTTCTTCAGGTGTAAATGCGATCATGCTCGGAGCAAGGCTCATTCAGCAAAATAAGTTGGACCGTGTTCTGGTTGGTGGTACGGATGCGCTGGCAAATTTTACAATCAGCGGATTTAAATCCCTGATGATCTATGATGACGCCTGGTGCCGCCCATTCGACGAATCCCGTACCGGCCTTAATCTGGGTGAAGGAGCTGCCTTTTTATTACTGGAAAATGACAAAAGTGCAGCAATTTCGGGCAACGAAACACTTTGTTATGTGAGAGGATGGGCTAATGCTGCCGACGCTTACCACCAGACTGCTTCTTCGCCCGATGGAAAAGGAGCAACACTGGCTATACAAAAAGCGATTAACCTTGCGGGAGTTGCTATTAAAAAGATTAGTTATGTGAATGCGCATGGAACTGGTACCAAAAACAATGATCTTTCGGAATCTGTTGCGTTGAAGAATGTATTTGGCGACGCAGTTCCTCCGTTCAGTTCTACCAAACCCTTTACAGGTCATACATTGGCCGCAGCCGGGGCCATTGAATCTGTGTTTTCCGTGCTTGCTATTCAGCATAATCTGATCTATCCGAGCATGAACTTTACCACGCCAATTGCGGAAGCCGGACTGGTTCCTGTCACTGAGCTTATCGCGAACCGTCAGGTGGACACAGTTCTTTCCAATAGTTTTGGTTTCGGTGGAAATAATTCTTCTATCGTATTTTCAAGTACCCTTTAATTCTGATCAGGCTTTGGTTTATATTTCAGCAGCTTCGGGGATCACGCATCAGCCTACGTTTAAAAACGCGGGGTTTTCTGCATCTTTGGACACGATTTCTTCTGATACAGAACTGATCAGTCCGAATTACAAGGATTATATTGATGCCGGTTTACTGAGACGTATGAGTAAAATCCTGCGTATGTCAGTCGCTTCTGCAAAAGAATGTATTCAACAGGCGAATGATATAGAGCCAGATGCGATTGTTGTAGGAACCGGCCTGGGTTGTCTTCAGGATACTGAAAAGTTTTTAAACACCTTTCTGAGTGTAGAAGGCTTACTTCCTCCCACGTCATTTATACAATCCACGCACAATACCATTGCCGGGCAGATATCACTGAGTATTGGCAACCATGGCTACAACATGACCCATACGCAGAACACACTGTCGTTCGAGCATGCGCTGATCGATAGTATCATGTTGTTGGCCGAGGGGAATAGCCATATACTCGTAGGTGCTGCGGATGAGCATATCCCGTTTCTGGATTCAGTGGCTGAGGTGCTCGATGTAACGCTTCCGGTTGCACTCACTTCCGGATGTTCGTTTTTTGTCTTGTCAAAAGAGATGTCTGATCAAACATTGGCGAAGTTGTCGGCGGTGGAAACCTACGGTGAAATACAAAAACTGGAAGAACATCTGGACCATTTTTTTGAGGAAAATCCTATTAATCCTGATGCCTTAGATATGGTTTTATTTTCAGGCCTGGATATAGACGCTTGTGACCAGGTGCTGCATTACCTTACAAGCCGCGGTGTGGCAGAGGATCAAATTCAGGATTACCTGATTTATTCGGGTATCTATCCTACAGCCTCCGCATTTGCAGTTCATTATGCGGTGGACAAAATAGCGACAGACAACACATTGAAAAATGTATTGATCTGCAATTGTTTGAATCGTAAAAATCTGGGATTAACACTAATTCAGTCCGTTGAAGCATAATCTTGTCACTTTTGTAATATTGACTGCCATGGTTTTAAGTGGCGTCATCTTCTGGGAAACTGGTTTCGTATGGTTTGTGGTGGGTGCTTTTGCGTTGATCTATCTCGCCTTCATTGCTTATGGATCGTATCAGATACAGGCCAATTATTTTATCAGTTCAATCAACAAAGGGAAAAAAAAGTCTGTTGCACTGACATTCGACGACGGGCCGGATCCGGAATTTACCCCGCAGATTCTTGATATTCTCAAAGAGAAAAATGTAAAGGCTACTTTTTTTGTGATCGGGAAGAAAGCCGAACGGTATCCAGATCTCGTAAAACGCATGGACGATGAAGGACATGTTATTGCCAATCATTCCTACAGCCACCATTATTTTCTGCCGTTTTTTTTGTCCTCCGGTCTTACTGATGATTTGCGCAAGTGTAATGATGCAATTGAACAGATTATCTATAAAAAGCCATTACTTTTTCGTCCGCCATTTGGTGTAACAACTCCGCGATATGGTGGTGCGATCAAAAAGAATGGGTTGTCATCCATAGGCTGGTCTTTACGAACGCTGGATACCAAAGCAAAAACCAGATATCAACTAATTGATAAAGTGGTTTCCAGTCTTAAAAAAGGAGATATTATCTTACTTCATGATCGCCTGAGCGTAACCTGTGAGGCGCTCCCGGATATCATCGAACATATTGCCACACGTAAACTGACAATTGAACCGTTACCAGTGGTAATCAATAAAAAAGCTTATGCAGAGAGTTAGTTATATATTATTTTTCCTGTTGAGCCTTGGCTGCGGTGTACAAGCTCAAACCTTCAAGTCTGTTTCAGATCCTTCAAAGGTGATAGCAGCTTTGAAAAAGTCCTCTGAATCCGCGACTTCAGTTCAGGCGGATTTTGAAGAAGAAAAATCCATGGCGGTATTAAAAGAGCCACAGCGTTCTTCCGGCGTTTTTTATTACCGGAAAAGTGATAACATGCGCTGGGAACAGCAAAAGCCAACAAAGTATATCATTCTGATTGAAGGAGATAAATTGCGTGTGCAGGAGAACGGGAAGGAGAAGAATGTAGGACAAGCCGGGAAAATGGCAGCGCAAATACGTAATCTGATGCTGGGTCTGGTTAACGGTAATTTTCAGAATTCGAAAGATTTCAAACAAACGCTTTCTGAAAGTTCCAATGCTTATCAGATCAAGCTGACGCCACTGAACAAAAGATTGAAAGGTATGTATAAACAGATTGATCTCACATTTTCGAAGAGTAGTTTGAGGTTGAAAGAGCTTACATTTTACCAGAAAGATGGTGATAGGAGTGTGATGAAGTTTACCAACGAAAAGCTAAATCAGCCCATAGCTGACCGCATTTTCTCAGAGTTTTAACAGGTTTCGGTCCCACAATCTGAGTATTGGTAATACAATCACGTATTCCCGATGCCGAATCCAATCACTGACAGCTTTCAAATCAGATAAACAGTGTTTTTAAACAACTTATTTTTCATTCGGTCGATTGCGATGGAAGCCGGAGTTATTACGGCAGAAATCTCTCTCAATGCCAGTCACGATATCTACAACGGGCATTTCCCTGGCGCTCCGGTAACCCCGGGTGTGGTTCAGCTGGAAATTGTGAAGGAGATTCTGCAGGTTTCGCTGGAACGAAAGTTGAAAATGAAAGCCATGCGGACTTGTAAGTTTTTACAAATCATTAATCCGCTGGAGACAACTTCGCTTACAATTTCAGTTAAATTTACCGAAAGCGAACTGCTTGAAGTAATCGCTTCCGGTCAGAATTCGGAGTATACTTTTTTTAAGGCACAACTCGCGTATAGCTAAATTTGTCAGGCTTATTCTTTACAATTTACATCCATAATGACACTGAAAGAGATCAACTGTTGCGTACTGATTCCTACCTATAACAATCAGAAAACGTTACAGCGTGTCATTGACGGCGTATTGGAATATGCTGATGCAAAGGATGTCATTGTCATTAATGATGGCGCTACAGATGATACAGCAAATATCCTGGCGGGCTATTCAGACCGTATACACGTATTAAAAAACGAGCCGAATCAAGGCAAAGGTTACTCCCTTCGAAAAGGTTTCAAAGAAGCAATCCGGCTAGGTTACAACAATGCAATCAGTATCGATTCTGACGGTCAGCATTTACCAGGAGATATACCACTTTTTATAGAAGCGGCTTTGGTGCATCCCGGTGCATTATTGATGGGATCCAGGAATATGCAGCAGGAGGGTGTTCCTGGCAAAAGTTCGTTTGGTAACAAGTTTTCCAATTTTTGGTTTTGGTTTGAAACAGGTTTGACGTTGCCAGATACGCAAACGGGTTTCCGGCTTTATCCGCTGGCACCTTTAAAGAAAATCAAACTTTTTACTGCCAAGTTTGAAACTGAAATTGAGGTTATTGTCAAATTAGCCTGGAAAGATGTACCGGTCATTCCGATCAATATCAGAGTCATTTATGATAAAAATGAAAGAGTAACGCACTTCCGCCCATTCCGTGATTTCACCAGAATCAGTGTCCTGAATACCTGGCTGGTAACATTGACCTTACTTTGGTATCTGCCGCGCCGCATTTTTCAGTATGTTAAAAAAAAAGGTCTCTGGAAACTGAT
>DASYHR010000352.1:0-1940 GCA_035998385.1 Dyadobacter sp.
AGTTTCATGGAACGAAACCAAGTCTGAAACTGCCGACAAATGGGACGATTTCAAAGCCAAAACAAAGGCTAAAATAGATAAGGTTGAAGCGGATTTGAAAGATTGATCAGTATCAAAATCAACGAAAGAGCTCGCAGGTCAACGACCTGCGAGCTCTTTCGCATAGTGCTTAGATTACTTTTTGGGTAAGTGAATCTCTGTCATCATACAACGGGCTGAGCCGCCACCGTGACGCTCAATGACCGACAAATCGCTATGAAATATCCGGGCATAGTCATTCAAAATTTCTCTTTGTGATTTGGTCAGGGATTCATAAGCCTGGGTAGACATGACAAGAAACTTATCCTGGCTCTGATTTCGGATCATCAGCATATTTCCTGCAAAATGATGAACCTGTTCCAACGAAATCTCCACAACATACTTATTTGTCTCTTCCAATGCAGACCGCACCAAAAAACGTTCGTCAGGATCTTTGATGGCCTCCAGACAGACGATCGCGAAAATATCTCCCACGCACATCATGACATTGGTATGGTATATCGCCTTATCCTGCTCGTCTGATGCTGAGAAGGTGACCAGTTCATAACCCAGTGCATCTGCAAAGGCATTCAGTACTTCAGGATGAGTTCTTGGCGACAGGCAGGCATAGGCGATTTTATATCTTCTGTCGAGCACCATACTGCCCGTTCCTTCCAGAAATTTCCCTTCCTTTTCAAAGTAAGTCAGGTCGATAACCTCTTCAACATTATAGCTTTTACTTAATTCCTCAATAATATCCCGTCGACGTTCATTCCGGCGATTTTCAGCCATCATCGGATACAACACAACCTTTCCGCTTTGGTGAAATGACACCCAATTATTGGAAAATACAGCGTCAGGACGATGTAAATCTTCGTTATCATCAAAGACGTGTACATTCACGCCTGTTTTTTCCATCTGGGAAACCATCAGATCAAATTCTTCCTGTGCCATTTTTTGAACATCGTCAACGGCGGTTCCTTGCAGACTACTGTCCTGAAACTCATTACTTGCTGCAGTTTCCGTGTTATAGCCGAATTGAGCCGGGCGGATCATCATGATCTGAGCGGTGGATTGCGGCTGAATCTGTGCTGTTGAAGTGATAGTTCTCATAGGAGTTGGTGGTTAGCTGTTACCGCAATTTACAAATCTAATGGACTTATTCCTAGATTTTTATTCACGAAAGAGGGGCATGCTCATGCAGTGGGAGCCCCCTCGCGCTCTGGAAAGTTCTGCAGAAGGCAAAGTGATAAACGTATCTGTCAGCGTATCCGGTGACAGTAGACCCTGTTCAAACTGATCTATCAAATCGCTGGCGCTGATAATCCGGAAGCCTGCTTTGCTGAACGCTTCAAGGGTTTTGTCATTTCTGTCATAGCCAACTACGACACCATCTTTCAACGCCAGTAAATTGCAGGAATCTGTCCATTGTTCGCGTTCACCGTACGGAAATTCATTATTTCCCGAATAGATAAATTTGACATCGTCTGTCGCTCCCAGATCGTTGCGGCTGATGTCGGTCAGTAAATCTTCCAGATTTTCTATTTCAATCGGTTTGTGTTCAAGTCCTTTGATAAACTGAAGTATCTTGAATTCATTACCGGTATTTTGCGGACCGAAAAAGTGGAGCACGTCTTTTTTGCGCGATTCGTCGCCCACTCTTGCTAGCGAGCCCAGCAGCACCCAGATATTCTTTTTAACCTGCGTAAAAATCGTATCGATATGCATGTAATCCCGTTTTTTCGGGATTTTGATAATAGTAATAGTGTCAACGATATTTTTCTCAAACAGCATTTTCATGACTTGCTGCGCTGCATAGATCGAAGTTCTTTCACTGCAGCCGATGAGAAGATGTCGAGGCGCCACCATCATCACATCTCCGCCCTCCAATGTGCATTTGTGGTAGTCACTTGCTTTTTCAT
>DASYHR010000474.1:0-5295 GCA_035998385.1 Dyadobacter sp.
GTGTTTTGTCAAACTCGCTGATTTACGTCGGAATTATTATTCCTTTGTTTCTCTTTATATATCAGGCGATTGTACTCGCAGAAGAGAATTTTTTGCGTAATAAGTTCGGGACAGATTTCGATCAGTATTGCAGCCGTGTAAACCGTTGGCTGATCCGGTTTGGAGGTATTGGTAACACCATGAACCAGATGCGTTTTAACTACAAGCGCTGGTTGCTGAAAGAATACAATACACTGATGGTGTGGCTGGTTGGGATTGTGGCTATTCTGCTTTTTAAATACCCGCAACTTATCCCGGATCAGGATCAGAGAATTACAATATTTGCTGTTGCACTTGTCGTTCTTGGTATCATTTATTTCTACGTTCGTTATCTCAAAAAATCGGGGAAAATGACTGATCAGATAGCGTGATATACTCAGATTCGTTACCGCTAAATAAATAATTTATAATTTAACATCGAAAAGTTGTAATTATTTAAGTTTTAATCCCTTGGTGTGTTACCTTAGGTATAAATTTTTGTACTACTATACGCGAGATGAAGTGCCGCATACTTCTCGTCGGGAATTTAGCACAGAAGATAAAATTTATGCAGAAATGGTACACGAAAAAATATTCAAACTAACAGTTGACAGAGAAGCCAAGATTGTGGTAAAAGGCAGCCTGATGAATTCCGGCCAGGTCGTTATCAATTACGATTTTTTGGTAAAAGAAAAGAACGATCATACGTTCAGAGCGCCGATAGGTATGGACCATCCTAAATATTGGAAGCTAAAAAGATTGTCAAACGAAAAGGCGGTGCTTTTGCAGTTGGTATACAGCGGTTTGTCGAAAAAACAGCTGAATATTGCATTGAAAGAGTTTAAGGAGAAGGCTGGTATGGAGTATATTTTTGAAGATATGCCGGCTGTGGAAAAAAAGGCGAGAAGTCTGAAAGGAATTAAGGCCGTGACTTTGGAAAACCGCTCCTTAGCCATGGCGTAAATTGAATCGATACATTTGTAATCCGGCTGCTCGTTCTGAATAGAACAGGCAGCCGGATTTTGTGTTTATACAATTAAAAGAAAATCTGCCGAAGCTTTTTCCTCTCCATTTGCTATAATGGAGAGTCTGTGCGCGCCGGAATAGAATACTCTGGTTGTAATGAGTCTGAAACTTTGCCTTCTCACAATAGTTACTCTTTCTGCACCTAAGTAAGATCTCTCACTGATTTTGAACACCTTCCTGGATAGTTGCCCGTTGGCCTTCATGTAGTAAATCGCGTATTCAAGTCGTATTGTTCGGCTCGCAACAGATTGATTTTCTATGTTGAAAGAAAAAGATAAGTTTTCTCCAATTTTTACCTGAGGGGATTCAATATGCAAATCACTAATAATGATCTCATCGGCTGCTAATCCGTAATGATTCAAAATTTCTAAGTTTCCCTGCTTCAGCAAAGTTCTGCTGCCATGTTTGATGATGGCATCTGTTTCTCTGCTTTGCCCTGTCCATTTTTTCGCGATATCCAATACCAGCTGAGGATGTGTCTTTGCGATATCGTTCAGGCTGTTGGCGACACTTCTTCTAACCGATTCGGACGAATCCCGTTTCAGGTTTTCAAGGATAGGTAAAACCAACTCCGGATTTTGCTTCAATTGAGGAACTGCCATGGCCCACGGTAATCTCGGACGAGTACCTTCGCTGGCTAATCGCCTTACAGTATGTTTTGGATGTAGCGACCAGCTCAGCATTTGATTCAGCATTTCGTCAGGATATTTGATCAGAAATGGCCTGACTGCAAATTCGCATGTAATAAACTGTGTTACAAATTCAAACGCTGTGATCGCATCAGCATAGTCATTGATTCCATAAGTTTCAATATAGTCGGGTAAGAAGGCAAACTCCAGGCTACCTGCCCGAAAGTCGTCCGTCAGTAACTGGTCTATTATTTGATTTAGAACCGGAACAGTATCAGGGAAGTGTTCTGGCATATATGTGTGTAGCACTCGGGAGGTATGCCTCATGCGGTCCTTCAATTCCATTACCGCAAACTGGCTATTGAAGATGCTGTCAATAAATGCCTTTTTATTGAATGTCGGCAGGCTGATTGCAAGACTGTCGGTCAGTTTGTCGTAGAAAGTGAGAGAGTATAAATCTTTAAGAAGTGTGCTCATAAGGAGGTTTAGGTTTAATATCAGTTAATCAGCAAAAATACAGATTCCTGAAACCCGGCGCACTGTTCGCTAAAAAATGGTGAATGAATACTTCCTGCCTCTGTCGCAAAACTTCATAACGCATCACTTACTTTTGCAGCATGGAATATTTCAAAAAGCTGCAGGAGCTGCTTAAAATTGAGCGGGAGGAAGATAAGCAATCCTATATAAAACTTACTGAAACTACATCTGTGTCGCAAAGGCGTGCGGCCGGTTTGTCGTGGTACCCGATAGCAATTCGTGGTTCCGAAATGAGCAGGGGCGACTACCTGACTGTAGAAGTGGAACGCACCACGCATACAGACCTATCCCATCAGCTTCGGTTTGGTGTTCCTGCAGTTTTGTTTTCAAACCATGATCCCAAAAAGGATCGGGTAGAGGGGACCGTGACGCACCAGAGTGGAAACCGCCTGAAAATAACCCTGAAAACAGAGGAACTGCCCGACTGGTCCAGAGATGGCAAGTTAGGTATCGATCTGCTTTTTGATGACAATAGTTATGATGAGATGCAATCGGCCCTCAAAACAGCCTCTCAGTCTGCGGAGTCTGGCGAGCTCGGACGTTTAATACGGGTACTCACAGGTGTGGATGAGCCTACATTTAATGACCAGCTTGTTATCCAACCCATTACTACTTTGAATGAGTCTCAGCAGCTGGCTGTAAAAAAGATACTGTCGGCCAATGAAGTTGCTGTGGTACACGGGCCTCCCGGAACAGGCAAAACTACAACCCTGGTGCAGGCTGTGAAAGCACTCCTTGCTCAGGATCATCAGAAAATATTGGTTGTTGCTCCAAGTAATACAGCAGTGGATTTGCTGAGCGAGAAACTTTCCGAGGCAGGAGTGAATGTGCTCCGTGTGGGAAATCCGGCACGTGTATCGGAAAGACTGAATGATCTGACGCTTGATGCCAGGATGTCCGGGCATGTGCGGATGAAGGAGATTAAGAACCTGAAAAAGCAGGCGAATGAGTACAAGAACATGGCGCATAAGTACAAGCGGCAGTTTGGTAAATCGGAGCGGGAGCAGAGGAAAGCACTTTTCGATGAGGCGCATCGGATCATGAAAGAGGTCACGAATTCGGAGCAATATATCATTGACGACGTTGTAGCCAGGGCTCAGGTTATAACGGCAACACCCGTGGGCGCGAACCATTACACAGTACGAAATGTGAAATACCATACGGTGGTGATAGATGAAGCCGGACAGGCGCTGGAGCCTGCATGCTGGATTCCCATATTAAAAGGGCAGAAGTTGGTGTTGGCCGGAGATCATTTTCAGCTTTCTCCCACGATTAAATCTGAAGAAGCGGCGAGAAACGGACTGGCTGACACTTTGCTTGAAAAAAATGCAGAGTTGCATCCGGAAGCAGTGGTTCTTTTGGAAGAGCAATACCGGATGCATGAAGCTATCATGGGCTTTTCTTCGCATGAATTTTACGGGGATCGCTTGCGGGCACATGAATCTGTCAAAAGCAGATTGCTGTTTCCGGGAGATCTGCCGGTGACTTATATTGATACCGCAGGATGTGGATTCGATGAACAGTTGGACGGAACAAGTTCGACAAATCCGGAGGAAGCTGCGTTTGTATTCAGGCATTTTTCACAACTGGTTACGGATCTGGAAACACAGGGATATACGGATAAAAATTTCCCGACCGCGGCCATCATTTCTCCGTATAAGCAACAAATTGCTGTCCTGGCCGACCAGTTAAAAAATGCTTCTCATTTGCAGACTTACAATGCGTTTATATCTGTAAATACGATTGACAGCTTTCAGGGGCAGGAGCGGGATATTGTATATATCAGCATGACACGTAGCAATGCGGAAGGGGTGATTGGGTTTTTGTCAGACATAAGACGCATGAATGTAGCCATGACCCGTGCACGGAAAAAACTGGTGGTCGTAGGCGATAGTGCTACATTGTCAGTTCTGCCATTTTACAGCTCGTTTGTAACCTACGCCGAAGAGTTGGGTGGATATAAAAGTGCATGGGAATTTGCTGAGATTTAGTGCAAACACATATAAACTGAAATAAATATGGAATACAGACAATTGGGAAAATCCGGTTTGAAAGTGCCGGTTTTAAGTTTTGGTACAGGTACTTTTGGCGGAAATGGTGATTTCTTTAAAGCATGGGGAAATACCCAGGCAGATGAAGCCTCGCGTATGGTGAACCTGTGTATGGATGCAGGGGTAACATTTTTTGACACTGCAAATGTGTATTCGCAAGGTGCGTCGGAAGAGATTTTGGGTAAGGCTATAATAGGTTTGAGGGACAAAATCATATTGTCCACCAAGGCTACATTCAAAATGGGAGAAGGCCCTAACGACTTTGGTTCCTCACGGTTTAATCTGATCCGTAGTTGTGAAGACAGTTTACGCAGGTTGAAAACAGATTACATTGATGTCTATCACATGCACGGTTTCGATGGAAACACGCCTGTTGAGGAAACTTTGAGCGCGTTGGATGACCTTATAAAAAGCGGGAAGGTGAGGTATATCGCCTGTTCTAATTTTTCAGGGTGGCATTTGATGAAGTCATTGTCAGTTTCTGAACGATACGGATGGGCGAAATATGTTGCGCATCAGGCGCATTATTCGTTGTTAAGCCGTGAATTCGAATGGGAGTTGATGCCACTGGCGCTCGATCAGCAGGTGGGGACGATTGTATGGAGCCCTCTCTCGGCAGGCAGACTGAGCGGCCGTTATCGCAGGAATGCAGCTGCACCCGCTGATGGGCGAATTGCTCAGGGGGGAGGCGAAGGTCCAGCCGTTCCGGATGAAATATTTTTTGGAATTATTGATACGCTAGACGAAGTAGCGGAAGAGACCGGCAAGACTGTCGCGCAGGTTGCATTGAACTGGGTATTGCAGCGACCCACAGTAAGTAGTATTGTGATCGGAGCGCGGAATGAGGATCAGCTTATTCAAAATTTAGGTGCAGTAGGATGGAACCTGACGATTGACCAAATTAAAAAACTGGATAAGGCGAGTGAGCGGCCACCTATATACCCATATTGGCATCAGCGCAAATTCAGGGATCTGATTCCAATTCCTGATTTCTATCGAATGCGTTAAGCCTGACTACGCAGATTTCATTTCAA
>DASYHR010000360.1:0-2618 GCA_035998385.1 Dyadobacter sp.
CCTGCCCCACCCATGTCACTTTTCATCAGGTGCATATTGGCTGACGGTTTGATGGATATACCTCCCGTATCGAATGTAACTCCCTTGCCCACAAATGCTACTGTTTTTTCATATTGAGCCGGTTTATAGTCAGTCACAATCATCACAGGCGGCACATCACTTCCCTTGCTCACAGCCAGTAAAGCATGCATTCCCATTTGTTGCAGATCTTTCTTCTCAAGGACTGTAACCTGGTATTGGTTAGCCTCCCCCGAGTTAACTGCCCATTGCGCCAATGTTTGCGGCGTTTTGTAGTTGGCCGGCGCGTTCATCAGATCCATAATGCGCTTTTGCACAGCAGCCGTTTTTTGGGCAAGATCTATGGCCTTTTCTATATCAGCCGACCCTTTTTCTGTCCATATATTCAGTTGCCCTTCAACTCCGAAGAATGGGCTTGCAGATTTGGGTTCAGACTTGTAAAGGCCCAGATTATATCCACCCAACAGAATCCCGTTCACTGCAAGTTCAATCTCTTCAATTGAAAAATCCCGGGCATCAAGCGTGATGTTTGCCGGCCAGCGGTCTTTCCTTTTAAAGAACAAAGAGCGGAATATTTTAATCAGACCAGGCAACTTCAATCCTTTGCCAAGCCCAAGCCAGAGTTCCTGAGACGAATACCACCAGATCTCTCCTTTTTCAGCCTTAAACATCGACTGACCAGACGGTTCTTCGCCTTCCCTGAATACTTTTAAAATGAGGGTATCTTCCTCTGAATGACTTACCTGACGAATAACCATTGTAGTTCTTTTAGTTTTCTGACAAAACCAAAGCTAAAAAAGAGTGAAGTGATTTTCTAACTATTTTCAGCAAAGAATGCTCGCTCATCAGAATAAACCTGTGAGCAGGTGAGTACGTGACTGTACATCAGTTCTTTTTCAGCATATTTGTAAACCTTACAATGACCCAAATTATACCTTTATGCCGCTCAATTATTTACCTAAAAATCATGTTGCTGCGAGTGCCATTTTATGTGGTCTCATTACATTCGGCAGCAATAGTTTCGCGCAACGCAACGAAACCAAAGCCAACGATTCCAACACACCTTTACATTTACTTCAACCTGATTATCCGGTTCCTTACGGTATCGTAAAAAAGGAAAATATTGTTACTGATCTCAACCGTATCCACAGCTACCTGAGCAAGGTAACTCCTGCCGCTTTTGTAGATTCCAAGACAGGAAAGCCGGTTACAGATCTCACCAAAATTGACCAGAATACCGCTTTACAAAAAGGCGATTACCGTATTGTTAGTTATGAATGGGGTGTTACCTATGGCGCCATGTTACTGGCAAGCAAAGTAACGGGTGATCCGAAGTTTAAAGAATACTCCGATACACGTTTACAATTCATTGCTGAATCTGTTCCATATTTCAAAAAAACGAGTCAGGAACATGCCGACTGGGCGACTTCGGGACCGTTGCGCGGATTGGTAGATCCACATGCACTGGACGATTGTGGTGCAATGTGTGCGGCGATGATCAAAGCGACCCGTGATGGCAGCAAAGGCAATTTCCGGCCATTGATCGACAGCCACATTGATTATATCCTCAATAAAGAGCATAAGCTGAAAGACGGTTCGCTCGCAAGAATGCGCCCGCAACCGAATACAATCTGGCTCGATGACCTCTTTATGGCTGTGCCTGCATTGGCACAAATGGGAAAATTGACTGGCGAGAAAAAATATTATGACGAAGCTGTGAAGCAGGTTTTACAGATTTCTGACAGAATGTTTAACAAAGAAAAAGGCGTATACATGCACGGCTGGGTGGAAGGTATGACTGAACATCCGCAGTTTCACTGGGCGCGTGCAAACGGTTGGGGCATACTCACAAAAGTAGAATTGCTTGATGTGCTTCCTGCAAATCATCCCGGTCGTCCAAAAATCCTGGCGCTGCTTAAAGCACATGTCAAAGGATTGGCATCTTACCAGTCGGGTTCGGGATTCTGGCATCAGTTGCTTGACAGAAACGATTCGTATCTGGAAACTTCGGCAACAGCAATTTATGCGTATTCTATTGCGAAAGCGATCAATAGTGGCTGGGTAGACGGACTGACTTATGCACCTATGACACTCTTGGCGTGGAATGCGGTATCAACCAAAATCAATAAAGAAGGCCAGGTAGAAGGAACCTGTGTTGGAACCGGTATGGGGTTTGATCCGGCATTTTATTACCATCGCCCTATCAGCCCTTATGCAGCGCATGGCTACGGACCAGTTATTATGGCTGGCGCTGAGGTGATCACATTATTGAACAACAAATCTTTTGAAATTAATGACAGCTCTGTTCAGCTACTTCAGAAAAAGTAATGTCCTGATTTGTCTTATACTGACCGGAATTATTCAGAACGTAGCGGCCCAACCGCTGCGTTTTGATTTTGGTACTGGTAAGGCTGAAAAAGGGTATATCCGTACCACACCGGATGATGTATATACCAATCAAAAAGGGTATGGATTTCTTCCCGGAACACAGATCAGAACCATAACAAATAAAGGTAAAGACCAGCTGCGCAACGATTTTGTCACAGCGGATTCGGCGTTTTTCTTTTCTGTAAAATTACCTGAAGGAAATTACGACGTTC
>DASYHR010000384.1:0-9717 GCA_035998385.1 Dyadobacter sp.
CACACCTGAAATGTTTGACAACTACCGTGAGGAAGGTCTGAAACGTGGATTGAAATATGTTGAATCGGGACCATTGGTACGATCGAGCTACCATGCTGAAAGACACGTAAATGTGCCTATCTGATGTTTATGAAATGATACAGAAAGCCTTGCCTCCCCCGGGAAGCAAGGCTTTCTATTTTTTAGATTTGTTCAGAGGCATACTATTAAATATTAGAATGACAACTTTTATAAATATAAAATTTGGTTAATTTCTTAAAAAAATTCAATTTTACACCTCATCTATCATTACAGCACTTTAGAACTTTTAACATCTAAAAAATTCCAGTTTTATGCCATATTTATTTACCTCGGAGTCCGTTTCCGAAGGACATCCCGATAAAATTGCAGATCAGATATCAGATGCTTTAATTGACAACTTCCTGGCCTGGGATACCGACAGTAAAGTCGCTTGCGAAACACTTGTAACAACGGGACAGGTTGTGTTGGCCGGAGAAGTGAAAACCAATACTTATCTGGATGTACAAAAAATCACACGTGAGGTAATTAAGAAAATTGGCTACACGAAAAGTGAATATATGTTTGAAGCCAATTCATGTGGTATTCTTTCTGCTATTCATGATCAGAGTGAAGATATCAACCAGGGTGTAGACCGTGCTGCTGCCGGACAATCTTTTGAGGACAAAGCCAATGCACAAGGTGCAGGTGATCAGGGAATGATGTTTGGCTACGCAACCCGCGAAACTGAAAACTATATGCCGCTTGCGTTGGATCTTGCTCACAAGATTCTACAGGAAATGTCATATATCAGAAATAATGAGCCTCAGCTGATTTCTTACCTGCGTCCTGATGCCAAATCTCAGGTAACAATTGAATACAGTGACGATAACGTTCCTCTTCGCATTGACACCATCGTTGTGTCTACACAGCACGATGACTTCGATGCGGAAGATAAGATGCTTGCTAAAATTAAGGAGGATGTGGTGAATATCGTTATCCCTCGTGTAAAAGCTAAACTTTCAGCTGAAATTCAGGCGTTGTTTACAGACGACATTACACACCATATCAACCCAACCGGAAAATTTGTAATTGGCGGACCACACGGTGATACTGGCCTTACAGGTCGTAAGATTATCGTTGATACATACGGTGGAAAAGGTGCCCATGGTGGTGGTGCATTCTCAGGTAAAGATCCTTCCAAAGTAGACAGATCTGCTGCCTATGCAACACGACATATTGCTAAAAACATGGTTGCTTCAGGTCTTTGTGACGAAGTACTTGTTCAGGTTTCTTATGCTATTGGTGTAGCGAAGCCTTGCGGACTATATGTAAATACATACGGAACATCGAAAGTATCTGACCATGATGGTGCTATCGCTGAAAAAATCGGTGAGATTTTCGACATGCGTCCTTATGCAATTGAACAAAGATTGAAACTACGTAATCCTATCTATTCAGAAACTGCTGCTTACGGACACATGGGACGTAAGAATGAGATCGTTAAAAAATCTTTCAAGGCTGCAAACGGAGAAGAGAAAGAAGTGGAAGTTGAACTTTTCACATGGGAAAAACTTGATTTTGCAGATCAGATCAAAGCAAAGTTCAGTCTTTAGAAAATAGCTTCAATAATAACATTATAGGAAGGCTAACGAATGTTGGCCTTCCTTTTTTTATGGCTTTTCTCATATTTTCATAATATTATTGGGAATTAGTGGCAAATTGTGAAATAAGTTTTTAGCTAAAATAAATTAATATATATTTTTGGCAAATAATATAGCATATAAACCGTTCCATTGTAAGTCGGAGAAGAATGCCTTCTTACCGACTTTTTAAATTGCCACCTCATTTATGCAATACCAAAAGATAAAGTTTTCCAATAAGGATAAGTCAAGTTTTTTCCCCGTATTACGCCAGCGAGTTGACCAATATTTTTCGTCCAGTGAAATTTGTAAATCAGGAGGAAGAGGCATCAAGTACAAAGCCTTATTTATGCTAGGCCTTTATCTGATCCCATACACGTTAATTTTAACTGGAAACTTTTCCAATCTTGTCAATCTGGGACTGACCATCATCATGGGTCTGGGAGTAGCCGGAGTTGGGATGTCTGTGATGCACGATGCCATTCACGGTTCCCTTGCAACTTCAAAGATTTGGAATAAGTTTTTCGGCGCGTCAATATACTTACTCGGAGGCAATGCCTACAACTGGGAAGTGCAACACAACAGATTACACCACACCTACACCAATATTCACGAGGTAGATGAAGACATTACCGGCAAGTTTCTTTTGCGCTTGTCTTTTCAGGAAAAATATAAGTCTATTCACCGTTTTCAGCATATCTACGCCTTCTTTTTATATAGTTTGATGACGATCTCATTTTTATGGAAGGACTTCAAGGAAATTTCATTATTTAATAAAATGTCCGGGTCAGGCATGACCAAACCCTTCCCAAAAAAAGAGTTGGTTATTCTCGTCATCAGCAAGATCGCTTATGTTATTTTCATTTTGGCGATACCTATGTACTTCCTTGATATTACGTTCGGACAATGGACATTGGGATTTCTGGCGATGCATTTTACTTCAGGAATTATCCTGAGTACTGTTTTCCAGATGGCACATGTGGTGGAAGGAGTTCATCAACCTGAGCCTGATAACTCTGGTTGTCTGGAAAATGCATGGGCTGTGCACCAACTTCAGACTACATCCAATTTTGCAGGAAAAAGCAGACTTTTATCATGGTATATCGGCGGGCTGGATTATCAGATTGAACATCATTTGTTCCCGTCGATTTCGCACGTACATTACCATGCTATATCACCGATAGTTCGCGCTACCGCGCTGGAGTTCGGTTATGATTACAATGCCAAAAAGAACTTTGCAACTGCACTTGGTTCTCATGTCCGTATGCTACGCAGTATGGGATATCCATTTCCACCAGCTGTATTCGCTCCGCATTCCGAAACCGCAGTTCCTGCTTAGCTAATGCAGGTATGATACAATACTTATCTGAAGATCTGAAAGTGAGATGGTATTATTCTGCCATCTCACTTTCTTTTGCAATACGATCAATCATCTTCATATTTTCAAAATCCTTCTCCCTTGAAAGGAATGTATAAATTGCAGGAATGACATAAAGCGTCAGTACCAGTGAGAATAGAAGTCCACCCATAATTACAATTCCCATCGACATACGGCTTCTTCCCGCAGAACCCAATGCCATGGCAATAGGCAATGCACCCAGCACCGTTGCCAGGCTTGTCATCAATATTGGCCGAAAACGTAATGTGGCAGCTTCCAAGGCTGCTTCTTTAATCCCAAGCCCTTTTTCTCTGAGCTGATTGGCAAACTCCACGATCAAAATACCATTTTTGGTTACCAATCCGATCAGCATAATCATCCCGATCTGACTGAAAATATTGAGTGTCTGATCAAAAAACCACAATGAGAATACTGCGCCGCCAATCGCTAATGGCACGGTGATCATGATAATAAACGGATCTATAAAACTTTCAAACTGAGCTGCCAGAATGAAGTAGATCAGAATCAGCGCCAGGAAAAACGAGAACATGGTATTGGACGAACTTTCCGCATAATCCCTTGAAGAACCACTCAATGCCGTCTGTATGGATTCATCTCTGAGTTTGTCGCGAATTTTGTCCATCGCGGCGATACCGTCCCCGATTGTTTTGCCCGGAGCGAGCGCCGCCTGCACAGTGGCACTCATATAACGATTGTAATGAAACAATTGCGGCGGGCTGCTTTCTTCTTCAGCTTTCACAATATTATCAAGCTGAACCATACTTCCGTTACTGGTTCTTACAAACATACTCTTCAAATCCAGAGGCTCATCACGGTTTATTCTGTCATACTGGCCTATTACCTGATACTGACGTCCATTCATGGTAAAATAGCCAAACCGCTGCCCGGCAAATGCAAGCTGCATGGTTTGAGCTACATCCTGCACAGATACACCTAACGACTTCGCCTTTTCCCGGTCAATAGAAATCTGTAATTCCGGCTTACTGAATTTGAGATTTACATCTGTAATGGCGAACGTTGGATCATTGGAAACTTCCTCCATAAACTTTGGCAGGTATTCTCTCAATTTCTCAAAATCGGGAGCCTGAATCACGTATTGTATAGGCAGCCCACCTCTCGAATCCACAGAAATGGTTTGTTGCTGTACTACAAATGACTTGGCGTCAGGCATCTGTTTCAGTTTGGCATTGACATAATCAGCAATTTCCTGCTGTGTTTCTTTGCGTTGCGTCTTATCAACCAACGCAATACGACCGCTACCTGTATTTGCAGCGCCCAGTCCCGAATTCCCCGGCGACGTAATCAGCATTAAACCTTTCCTTCCGGGCATGGAATCCATCAACATATTTCCGACCCGCTGCACGTAACGGTCCGTAAACTCAAACGATGAACCTTCCGGCGCAGTCATATTAATCCTGAACCAGTTGCGGTCGTCAAGCGGAGCAAGTTCTGACTGTAAGCCTTTTCCAAAGAAATAAATCATTCCAAGCGTAGCAGCCACAAGCGGAATGGCCACCCATCTCATTTCCAGAAATTTGGCAAGTGCAGTTCCGTAGTTGGTGGTGATTCGCTCAAAAAACGGCTCGGTCTTTTCATAAAACCAGCTTTTCTTGTGGTCTTTCCTTACTAGATATGCGTTCAGCATCGGTGTCAACGTGAGCGAAACAAAGGCTGAAATCAATACAGCAGCGGAAATGACGATACCGAATTCCCTGAATAACTTTCCTACAAAACCCTGCATAAATATTACCGGAAGGAATACCGATGCCAGCGTAATGGAGGTCGAGATTACCGCAAAAATGATTTCGTTCGCACCTTTGATCGCCGCCTCTACCGGTTTCATTCCTTCCTCAATTTTCTTGAAGATATTTTCAGTCACTACAATACCGTCATCCACAACCAAACCGGTTGCCAATACAATAGCCAGCAATGTGAGTACATTGATAGAAAAACCCATAATATACATCACGAAGAATGTTCCGATCAGCGAAACGGGGATATCGATAAGTGGTCGGAATGCAATCAGCCAATCTCTGAAAAACAAATAAATAATCAATACCACCAGCACAATCGCGATCAGCAACGTCTCTCCTACCTCTTCAATAGAACGTTCCACAAATATGGTATTGTCAATCAGGGTATCCAGTTCGTAGTCTTTGGGCAGTTCTCTTTTAATGTCTGCCATTCTTTTATTTACCTCTTCTGCGATATTGATATAATTGGCCCCAGGCATAGGTGATATCGCCAGACCGATCATGGGAATGTTGTTCAGCCTCAAAATCGTTTCCTCGTTTTCAGGTCCGAGTTGTGCGAAACCTATATCACGTAAATGAATTGTCTGGGTAGAGGAATTCTTGACGATCATGTCATTAAAATCTTCAACAGTACGAAAACGCCCGATCGTTTTCACAGTTAGTTCTGTGTTATCTCCGGCTAGTTTACCACTCGGAAGTTCGACATTTTCTTTGTCCAGGGCAGATTTCACATCCTGGGTAGTAATTCCCAGGGACGCCATTTTAATGGGATCCATCCAAATCCGCATCGAGTATTTTTTCTGCCCGAAAATGCGGATTTCACTTACGCCTTCAATGGTCTGCAGGCGCTGCGCGATTACATTTTCTGCATAATCACTCACCTCGAGGTGAGAGCGCGTATCACTTTTGAAAGTCAATACAATAATAGGCTCAGAGTTGGCATCCGCTTTGGCCACAACCGGCGGTCCGTCAATATCAAGTGGCAATGTTCTGGAAGCAGATCCGACTTTGTCCCGCACATCATTCGCAGCGCGTTCCATATCAACACCGATATCAAATTCCACCGTAATCTGACTCGTACCCTGGCTGCTTGTCGAATTGATCGACTTAATCCCTTCAATACTGTTCAACTGTTTTTCAAGCGGTTCAGTGATTTGAGATTCGATGATATCAGCATTGGCTCCGGTATAGCTCGTACGGATAGACACGACCGGCGGATCAATAGAAGGAAATTCCCGCATCCCCAGATAAGTGTAACCTAAAAAGCCGAATAGAATGATGAGCAAGTTCATCACAATGGCTAATACCGGGCGTTTTATAGAAATCGTTGAGATACTCATTTTTGTAAAATTAGAGTAGTTAAGGAGTTAGTTAGGGTGCTGCAACTGCTTCATTTACCCGAACCACCGCATCGGGTTTCAAAGCAATAATACCTGAAACGATCAGGGAATCGCCCGGTTGAAGACCTTCCACTACCTGAATTTTCTTATCTGTACGTACTCCCGTTTTCACCATCGCCTCCACCGCTTTGCCATTTTTTACCACAAAAACTTTCTTCCCCTTCAAAACCGGCACGATTGCCTCTGTCGGAATCATCATTGCCGTATTATTTGCATCCAGATTCGCCATCACTTTTACGAACATACCGGGAACAAATCTACCGTTCGGATTCGGTGCCGCAGCTCTTATTTTTAGTGTTCTCAGGTTTTCGTCCACTTTCGGATCAATGGCGATAACTTTCGCATTGTAGGTCGAAGGATCGTTGTCCAGGTAAAACCGCACAACATTGCCATTTCTGATATCAGGAGAATACTTTTCAGGAACTGCAAAATCGATTTTCACCGGATTGCTCTGAATGATACTTGCTATGGGCGTTCCGGGGGCCACATAAGCTCCGACACTTATATTCTTCAGACCGATACGTCCGCTGAAAGGTGCCCGGATTTCCGTTTTTTCCAATTGCGAAGCCACTATTTCTTTGTCAGCATCAAGTACTCTGATGTTGTTATTCGTGATATCGTACTCCTCAAGATTGATCGCCTCAACCTTTAACAATTTCTTTTGGCGCTCCTCCACTTTTCTGGCCAGCTCCTGATTGTAATCTATCCTTTGTAATTGCGCCTTCAGTTCCCTGTCATTGATTTTGGCAATAAGCTGCCCCTTCTGCACATAGGCTCCTTCCTGAATTTCCAACTGCACCAACCTGCCTGCAATTTCCGCCATCAGATTCACCTCTTCATTCGGTAGCACCGTTCCCGAAGCGAAGACCTGATTTTCCAATGCCTCTCTTCCAATAACGTATACATCAACGGGTATTCCTCCCTTTCCGCCACCACTTCCTGACTTTGACGGCGCGCCACCAGCTTTGGCCTTTTCCTCTTTTGGAAATACATAAAGCTTACCAATCACCAATGCGATGATTATAGCCCCGATCAACAATATTGTACGCATAAAAGTCTAAACTAAATTCTGTTCAATGAGTATTCGTATAAATTATATTTTCTATATGTGCTATTTAAAGATAGGGCATATTGGTCAAAGCGGCAATGTGTTACTTTTTTACTTTTAATAATTATTAATTTCTGTTTAGCAATCACTTCCGCCATTCCTCTGCGCCGTCCGGAATGAAAAAAGGATGTATTTATTTTTACTATATTTCAACCTTTTCGCCTCCATATTACTCTTACAGACTAACACATACCTGATCATCCGCAACATATGAAACCAAGACCGCGCTATATCAACCTTTTCATTTTTTTCCTGCTTTACATTATTTCTAACCCTATAAATGCTCAAAAATTGGCTGGTTCATACAACAAACAATGGAAGCAGGTTGAAGATTTTGTAAGCAAAGGTCTACCCGACTCTGCTTTGGAAGAAGTAAAAACGATATATCAGACTGCAAAGAGGGACAAGGATCAGGCGCAGGTGATTAAAGCGACTGTGTACATGGCTAATCTGCAAAATGAAAACCGCGAGCATAACGCTGTGCTGTCTATCGCAGAGCTAGAGAAAGAAATAACGACAAGTCAGGAGCCGGCAAAATCCGTATTGACCAGTTTGCTTGCTACTTCATATTACAGGTACTACCAGAACAACCGCTGGCGGCTTTACCAGCGTACTCAAACAGCTGATTTTAAAAAGGATGATATCGAAACTTGGGGAACCGCAGATTTCCACGCTCAAATCAGCAGCTTATATCTTCAATCTCTGCAAAATGAGAAACTTTTACAGCAGACAAAACTCGAAACTTACGACGCCATCATCACAAAGGGAACCGTCAGGAAACTAAGACCTACGCTGTTTGACCTGCTGGCATTTAAAGCACTCGACTATTTTGCGTCCAACGAAAGGGATATCAAAAAACCAGCATATGCCTTTGAGATCAACACTGCATCCGCTTTTGATCCGGCTGCTGATTTTATCCATCGCAAATTCGACACAAAGGACTCTTCATCTCTGGAGCACGAGGCGCTGGTCATTTATCAAACGCTACTCGCATTTCACGCGAATGACAAAGAGCCGGACGCGTTGATTGATGCTGATATAGCGAGATTACAATTTGTGAAGGGAAAGTCGGTGCATCCGGAGGCTGATCAGTTGTACTACATGTCAATGAATCATCTGGCACAGCAGTATGCATCAACTCCTGCTGCGGCCCAGGCATGGTACCTGACTGCCCTTTGGCATGAAGAAAAAGGTAGCAGGTATAATGCCCAGACGGACAGTAGTAATCGTTTCGAAAGAGTTAAAGCCGTTACAATTCTAAAAAAAGTTATTAAAGAAAATCCGGATACAGAAGGCGGGATCAATGCCTTCAACACGCTCAACATGATTCAGGAAAAAAGCTTTCAGTTTCAGGTTGAAACCATTAACGTTCCGGATGCACCCTTTCGTGTTTTGGTAAATTATACCAATGCCAGCCAACTTCATTTCAGGTTGATAAAAGCCACCGACAAACTGAAAACTGAGCTGCAGAATGATAAAAACAACATTTTTCGGTCTCTGTTGGTAAATGCTCCTTCCATAAGAAACTGGAAACAGGCATTACCGGAAACGAAGGATTACCAGAAACACGCGGTAGAAATCAAGGTTGATGCTTTGCCAGTCGGTGAATATCTCCTGGTTGCAGGCACATCGGAAAACTTCACGGATGGAAAATCGGCGATCGGGTCAATGTTGTTTAATGTATCCAATATCAGCTACCTGAGTCGGGGTAACGACTTTTTCGTATTAGACCGTTCAACCGGCCAGCCTTTGGCGGGAGCCCATGTGCAGGTTTGGAACCAGATCTACAACAACACCACTTACGAATATACTTTACAGAAAGGGGAAGCTTATACCACAGACAAAAATGGCTTCTTCAAAAGACAGCAGGAAGCCAACAGAAAGGGCAATCAAAACTTTCGTCTTGAAATCAATTACAAAAAGGACAGGCTTTTTAATGACAACGTGATTTACAGGTATTATGATTACGGTTCTGCCAGGCAAACCAACGAAGCACGTTTTTTTGTATTTACTGACAGAAGTATATATCGTCCGGGACAAACGGTTCACTACAAAGGAATTGTAGCAGGAAAAGATCAGGTTATTTCAGGCCAGCAAGTCAGTGTTGTTCTTCAAAATGTCAACAGAGAAGAAGTAGCTAAAGTATCTGCAACAACCAATGAATACGGTACATTTTCAGGTAAATTTCAGTTACCGCAGGGAGTTGTGAATGGCGAATTCTCAATTGTTACAGATCAAAAGCACCATTTCAATTTCAGAGTTGAGGAATACAAAAGACCTAAATTTTATGTTGATTACGAACCTGTAAAAATTACCTATCAGGTCAATGACAGTATTCAGATCAACGGAAACGCAAATGCTTATGCCGGGAATACAATCAGTTCTGCAACCGTCAAATACCGTGTCCTTCGCACGC